>NZ_JAOTJD010000015.1:0-92381 GCF_042714595.1 Phenylobacterium ferrooxidans
TCAACAGCGGAACTCGATCAATCAACTCCGCCGGGCCAACCAAGCCGAGACCGGAACTCACGTTTTTCCACGGCCTCTGTCGAGAGCGGCCATTGAGCGGTTGACCGGAAGCGGACGGCGCCGCCCGGCTCTCATCACTTCTGATCGTCATGGCCGGGACAAGCCCGGGGATGACGGTTGGTGGGTGGATAGGGCTGCTCCCTACTTCCCCATCACCTTGGCCCGCAGGCGGCGCATGCCGCCGAGCCAGCGGTCGTAGTCGGCGGTCTTGCGCTGCATGTAGGTGAGCACCTCGGCGTGCGGCAGGATCAGGAAGCGTTCGGCGGCCAGGCCCTCGACCACGTGGCCGGCGACCTTCTCCGGGGTGAGCACGCCGTCCAGGCTCTGGGGCGAGCCGGAGCCGCCGGCGCGCAGCATGGCGGTGTCGACGCCCTGGGGACAGAGGATGGAGACCTTGATGCCCTGGTCGCCGTGGGTGATGGCGAGGCTTTCGGCCAGACCGACGGCGGCGTGCTTGGTGGTGGAATAGACCGCCCCGCCGATCTGCGACAGCAGGCCCGCCGCCGAGACGGTGTTGAGCAGGTAGCCCTCGCCGCGGGCGATCATGCCGGGCAGGACCGCGCGGGCGGCGTGGACGTGGGCCATGACATTGACCCCCCAGGCGCGGGCCCAGACGGCGTCGGGGGAGGAGACCGCGTTCTCGCGATCCGGGTCGCCGTCGCCGACGCCCGCATTGGCGCAGAAGAGGTCGATGCGGCCGTGGGCGGCCTCGACGCTGGCCACCATGGCGGCCACGGCGGCGCCGTCGGAGACATCGACGGTGTAGGCGGTTCCGCCGATCTCGGCGGCCACGGCCTGGGCGCCCTCTGCGTTGCGGTCGACGACGGCGACGTGGGCGGCGCCCTCGGCGGCGAAGCGGCGGGCCAGCGCCGCGCCGATCCCCTCGGCGGCGCCGGTCACGACAACGATCTTATCCTTCACGTCCATGTCTTGGTCTCCGTCCCGCGTGTCTTGTTGGAGGCAGGGGTAGGGCGGGGTGGGGGGCAAGGCAATGGGCGGGCGCTGGAGGCGCCGGATCTGTTGGCGTGGTTCGTGGGGTTCGTGGACAATCCTGTTCCGCCTCGCGGCGTCACGGCCGCAAGACTTGGAACCACGAACCACACGAACCCCACGAACGGGGGCCGCCTTCGAAGCTCCGGTTGGATACAGGCTCGGCGTGCGCCGGGATGACAGGCGGCGAATGTTCCTATTTTGTTCTTGACGACCTCGCGCAGTTTCGTGCGCCGCCTGGCTGACTGGCCAGCCATTCCCAATGCCGGGGCAGGAGGGTCACCTCACGCGCCGTGACTCCGAGCCTGGGCCGGCCCCGCCCGGGCTTTGGCGGCGGGTCGCTGGCCGGCAGGCGCGCCAGGACATCGTCAGGCGTACCCCGGAAGTCCAGTTCGACTGTCCGGCCCGTGGCGTCGTCGAAGACCAGGACCCGTTCGCGCCCGCTGTCGTGGGCGGCCTTGGCGGCGAGGGCGACGTCCCGGAGGGAGCCCGCAGCCAACCCCTCTTGCGCAGCGAAGGCGGTGTAGGTGGCGGCTTCGTCCATCAGCGCCTCGTCGAGGTCAGAGCGCCCTTGGCGCGAATATTGCCCGGGTATATATGCGGAGGATGATGGGCGGCAAGCAGGTTTGCGGTGCGCGCCAGGGATCCCGCCTGCGCAAAATGACAAAGGGACGGAGCGCTGGTGCGTTCCGTCCCCCTGAAATCCCTTGCACCGCAAGGGTTTGTAGTGGTGCCGTTGCAGGGATTCGAACCCTGGACCTCAGCCTTACCAAGGATGCGCTCTACCTCTGAGCTACAACGGCGAAAAGGCGAGGGCGGGCTATAGCCAACGTCGGGGGCCGCGTGAAGCCTAAAAGCGCCGGAAGACAACTTGACCTCCCGGACCGGTCGCCGCACCCCTGGGAATATGGACAAATCCGGCAAACCGAAGTCGGCCGAGCGCGAGGCCCAGCTCGCCCAGGCGCTGCGCGCCAATCTGCGTCGCCGCAAGGCGCCCGAGCCCAGGCCGGCGCCCGCCAAGGTCGATGACGAGAAATAGGACGCCACCTTCCGTAAGGCGGGCTCGAGGGCTAGACAACGAGCCTTGCCGTGGCGCGCCGCGTCAGGACAAACCGGGGATCTGAGATGAACGACCTGCTTCACCTGCTGGCGGAAGATGCGGAGGACCTCGCGGTCATCTCCGCGGCCCTGCAGGACGCGGTGGCCAAGATCGGTGACATCACGGTGGAGCAGCGGGGGCGCCGGGTGACGGTGGCCTTCAACCGCTATCGCTGGGAAGGCAAGGGCGGCGAGCGCGTGCGATCGGCCCTGCAGATCGGTTCGGTGCTGGGGGTGCAGGCGCGCAATCTGCGGCGCGGCGCCAAGTCGGCGGTGATCGAGCTGCTGACCCTGGAATTCGCGCCTGGCGAAGCGCCGGGCGGCACGATCACCCTGAGTTTCGCCGGCGATGGCGATCTGCGCATCGCAGTCGAATGCATCGACGCGGTGCTGGCCGACATCTCCGCGCCCTGGCCGACGCCCAGAACTCCCGCACACGACGCCTGACAAGCCGTAGCGCGAAGCCGCTTGCGTCGCTAAGTAGCGCCCATGCGCCGTTTCCGATTTTCCGAGCCCGGCTTCGAGGCCGCCTTCGCCGCCTTTGTCGAAGAACGGCGTGAGACCCCCGACGATGTCGACGCCCTGGTGCGTGACATCCTGGCGGCGGTCCGCGCGGAGGGGCTCGAGGCTGTCCTGCGGTTTGGCCACCAGTTCGACCGCGCCAATGTGAGCGCAGAAAACATCCGGGTCACCCCGGAAGAGATTGAAGCCGGCGCCGCGCAATGCGCGCCTGAAGTCCGCGAGGCCATCGCCTTCGCCGCCAAGCGCATCCGCACCTATCACGAGCGGCAGCGTCCCGCCGACCAGTGGTTCACCGACGAGGCCGGCGTCGAGCTGGGCTGGCGCTGGACCCCGCTGGAGGCGGTGGGGATCTATGTGCCCGGAGGCCGCGCGGCCTATCCCTCCACCGTGCTGATGAACGCGGTGCCCGCGGCGGCGGCCGGCGTTGAGCGCATCGCCATGGTGACCCCGCCGGGGCGGTTGCAGCCGGCGGTGCTGGCGGCCGCGAAGGAGGCCGGGGTGACCGAGATCTGGCGGGTGGGCGGAGCCCAGGCGGTCGGAGCCCTGGCCTATGGCGCCGGACCGATCCTGCCGGTGGACAAGATCGTGGGGCCGGGCAACGCCTTCGTCACCGCCGCCAAGCGGCGGGTCTATGGCACGGTGGGCATCGACGCCCTGGCCGGCCCCTCTGAGATCGTGGTGGTGTCGGACGCCGCCAGCCGGCCCGACTGGATCGCCGCCGACCTGCTGTCCCAGGCCGAACACGACCCGGCGGCGCAATCGATCCTGATCACCGACGACGAGGCCTTCGCCGACGCCGTCGAGGCGCAGATCGCCCTGCAGCTCGGGAGCCTGGAGACCCGCGATGACGCGACGGTTTCGCTGCGCAACCACGGAGCGGTGATCATCGCGCCGCTAAGCGAGGCGCCGCGCCTGGTGAACATGATCGCGCCCGAACATGTGGAGTTCGCCCTGGACGAGCCCGAGCGCCTGGCCGACCAGGTGCGGCACGCTGGCGCAATCTTCCTGGGACGGCACGCGCCCGAAGCCGTCGGCGACTATGTGGCCGGCTCCAACCACGTCCTGCCCACCAGCCGCGCGGCGCGGTTCTCCTCGGGACTGTCGCTGTACGACTTCATCAAGCGCACCTCGATCGTGAAGTGCGACGAGGCGGCGTTCGCGATCCTGGGGCCGCCGACGGTGGCCCTGGCGGACGCCGAGGGGCTACCCGCCCACGCGCGCTCCGCCGCCATTCGCCTGGGCCAAGGCTAGGATCGAAGGGCTTGGGTGAGCCCCCGCAAGCTGAACGGTAACTAACAGCGCCGTCCAGGCGCCCGTTCAGGATGGGTCCCCTAGTGTGGGGTCATCGGAGCCGACGAGGCTTCGGACCCATTCAAGACGGAGACCAAGCCATGCAAACCTCTTCCAAGCTGATCCGCAGCGCGGCCGTTGCGACAATGGCCGCCGCCCTTTCCGTCGGCGCCGTCTCGGGCGCGTCGGCCCAGACCAACCTCAGCCCGGTGGTCGGCTGCGACGCCCCCGGCAACAAGCAGGTCGGCGGCGCCCTGATCGGCGCCCTGTTGGGTGCGGCGGCCGGCTCGAACCTGGCCAAGAACGACCGCGGCACGGGCACGGCCATCGGCGCCGTGGTCGGCGGGGCCACCGGCTCCTATGTCGGCTGCAGGATGCAGCGCTCCGACCAGGGCCAGAACGCCTACGGCTATGGCCAGACCTACCAGCCTGCATATCAGCAGCCTGCATATCAGCAGCCTGCATATCAGCAGCCGGCGACCTACAGCCATTCGGGCTATCGCCTGTCGGGGGACATCTCGCCGGCCAGGTATGTCCGGGACGGTGGGACCTTCGCGGCCAGCAGCAAGCTGAACCTGCGGGGCGCCCCGTCCACCTCGGCCCACAAGGTCGGCTCGCTCAGGGCCGGTGAGCGCTTCCAGGCCCTGGCCCGCGTGCGCGGGACCGACTGGATCCTGGTGGGTCAGGACGGCGTCGGCGTTGGCTATGTCAGCGGCCGCTACGCCCAGCCCGTCGGCCACCAGTATGCGTCCTACGGCTACTAAGCCCCTCTAGGTTCCTCCCCCGAACCGACTTCGCCCGGCGCTCCCCAGCGTCGGGCGATTTTTTGTGCCGCGATCGGGAGGATGACGTTAGGGGTTGGTTTGCAATAAAGCTCGCTGACCTGTTCCTCCCTTTCGACCGCCATGGCCGACGAAGACCGCACCAAGCACCGCCTGCAGACCGTGGAGATCGACGAGGAGTCCCTCGCCGCGGTCTCGCGCGACCAGGAGCAGGAGCGGCAGATCGCCATCTTCGATCTGCTGGAGGAGAACTATTTCCATCCTGAGGGCGCCGAGGGCGGTCCCTATGACCTGAAGATGGGCCTCGTGGAGAACCGCCTGGTCCTGGATGTGCGTGGTCCCAACTACGAGCGCCGGCACATCCTGTCGCTGTCGCCCTTCCGGCCGCTGATCAAGGACTACTTCCTGATCTGCGAGAGCTACTACCAGGCGATCCGCAACTCGACCCCGTCACAGATCGAGGCCTTGGACATGGGCCGGCGCGGCCTGCACAACGAGGCCTCGACCCTGCTGCGCACCCGGCTGGCGGGCAAGATCGACACCGATCTCGACACTGCGCGGCGGCTGTTCACCCTGATGTGCGCCCTTCACTGGCGGGGCTAGGGTTCGATGGCCGCTGACCCGTCCGCCCCGCCGCTGCCCGGCGCGGTGCTCTTCGCCTGCAATTTCAACCGCGTGCGCTCACCCATGGCCGAGGCGCTGATGAAGCGCGCCCTGGGCGACCGGGTCTATGTGGACAGCTGCGGCCTGAAGCGGGACGCGGCCGACGGCGCCGATCCCTTCGTCGAGGCCGTGATGGCCGAGCTCAGCGTCGACCTGGCCGATCATCGGCCCAAGACCTTCGACGACCTGGAGGATTCGTCCTTCGACCTGGTGGTCTCCCTGACACCTGAGGCCCAGCACCGGGCCGTCGAGATGACCCGGGGCCGGGCGGCCGAGATCGAGTACTGGCCGACCTTCGACCCCACCCTGGTGGAAGGCTCGCGGGAGGCCCGGCTGGCGGCCTATCGCGAGGTGCGCGACACGCTCGCCGCCCACATCGCCCAGCGGTTTCCGCGCTAACCGCGCATCCAGGCGAGATCACCGGCCCAACCGTCGAAGACCGAGTCGTGACCGGCGTCTCGACACCGGGCCTCAGTGTCGCGAAGAAGGCGCCGGAGGGTCGCTGGGTCAGGGTCCAGCAGGGCAGGGGTCTGGAGGGCCAAGGCCTGGCCTGAGCTGAGCGGGTGCTCCGCCAATTCCCAGGCTAGATACTTGTAGAACGGCCGCAGGCGACCGCGATCGAGGGCGAAAAGGGCGTCCAGCAGGGGCGCGATCGCTTCCGCAGCTTCCAGGCGCGCGGCGAGGGGCTGGCTGTCGCGCAGGCACTTCAGGGCGCGATAGGTCTGGTTGAGATAGTGATCCAACGACCGATCGACGAACCCCGCGACCTCCGGATCGGGGACGCGCGCCTTTTCATCGATAACTTGCTGGCACAGGCCCTCTGTCCGATCCACCAGCACTCGTACATGGGCGTAACTGTAGCGGTCCCAGGCGTCGGGCCCGCCCCATGCGGCGTGGGCGCGAAGGCCCTCGAGGGTCATCACGGAGCAGTCGGTCCGCCCGTAGGCCCGCCTGGCGTAGCGCCCGCGCCAGGCCTCGAAAGCCTCATCGCGGACGATCAGCACACAATCGTAGTCCGACGCCGCAGTTTCCCGGCCCTTGCCGCGCGACCCTGTCAACCAGAAGGCCAGGACCTCTGAATGGGTCTCGGCTAGCTCCAGAAGTTCGAAGTATCGGGGGCGTTCGGTGGCGTGATCGCTCAATTCTCTCACTTTCCAGCCGTGGCATTCGACCGTGCGGCGGGCTCCGCGTTATGATAGAGGCCTCTCCCACGGCTCGCGCCCCTCGATTCAGGCGTGGGCCGTTCGACTTTTATCGGCGTCTATTTGGAGCCTGCATGGCTAAAGAAGAACTTTTGGAGTTTCCGGGCACGGTGAGTGAAGTCCTGCCCAACGCGACCTTCCGCGTGAAGCTCGAGAACGATCACGAGATCATCGCCCACACCGCCGGCAAGATGCGCAAGAACCGCATCCGGGTCTCGGCTGGCGACAAGGTCCTGGTGGAGATGACCCCCTACGACCTGTCCAAGGGCCGCATCACCTTCCGCGTCCGCTAGCGGGCGTTCGCCCCCGATGACGACGCCGCGCCTGGTGCTGGCCTCCGCGAGCCCCAGGCGGCTCGATCTCCTGGCCCAGATCGATCTCAAGCCGGACGCCGTGGTGGCCGCCGAGATCGACGAAACCCCCCTTTCCAACGAGACGCCGCGCCTGCTGGCGCTGCGGCTGGCTGTGGCCAAGGCGGCCAAGGTCGCCGCCGAGCAGCCGGGCGTCTATGTCCTGGCCGCCGACACGGTGGTGGCGGTGGGCCGCCGTGTCCTGCCCAAGGTGGAGACGCAAGCCGAGGGCCGCACCTGCCTGGAGCTGCTGTCGGGCCGCGCCCACAAGGTGCTGACCGCTGTCGCCGTGCGCGGTCCCGACGGTCGCGAGGCCAGCCGGCTGGTGGAGAGCCGTCTGCATTTCAAGCGGCTGACGCCGGCCGAGATCACCGCCTATCTCGCCAGCGGCGAGGGTGTCGGCAAGGCGGGCGGCTACGCCATCCAGGGCCGGGCCGGCGCCTTCGTGATGTCGCTGCAGGGCTCCTATCCCGCCGTGGTCGGCCTGCCGCTCTACGAAACCCTGAACCTGCTGACCGGCCTGGGGTATTCAAGGCCATGAGCGTGCGGAAACTCTATCTGGACCGGGGGATCGGCGAGACCCGTGGTGTTGTCACGCTCGACGGCGCGCCGGAGCGCCTGCTGATCGCCCGCGATGGGGACGGTCCCCTGACCCAGCTGGGCGCGCGGCTGGTGGGCCGGGTGCGCAAGGTGGAGCCGGCCTTCGCCTCGGCCTTCATCGACCTGGGCGGCGTCGAGGCCCTGATGTCCTTCAAGCCGGACGCCCGCCCCGTCGAGGGCCAGGCCATCGAGGTGGAGATTCGCAGCGAGCCACGCGACGGCAAGCTGGCCACCGTGCGCCTGATCGGCCCGGCCGAGGGTAAGCCGCGCCTGTTGACCGCCGCGCCGGACATCGCCGAACAGCTCACCTTCTTCGCCCGCGACACTCCGATCATCGAGGGGCGTCAGGCCCGCGCCATGGCCGACGCCGCCGAGGCCGAGGCCCTGGAGACCCTTCACCCGCTGCCCGGCGGTGGCGATCTGGCGATCGAGCCCACGCGGGCCCTGGTGGCCATCGACGTCGATGTGGGCGAGCGCAAGGGCCAGGACGTCAAGCGCGTCACCCGCCAGGCCAACCACACGGCTCTCGCCGAATCCGCCCGCCTGCTGCGCCTGAAGGGCCTGGGCGGCATCGTGGTCATCGATCTCGTGGGGCGCGGCCACGACGGCAACGCCCTGCTGACGGCCGCGCGCACCGCCTTCGCCCCGGACAATCCCGGCGTCGCCATCGGCCCCGTGGGCCGCTTCGGCACCATGGAGATGACCGTGCCCCGGCGCGGCCGCGCCATCCGCGACATCCTGGGCGATGGGGCAGGGGGGCTTTCGGACCTGACCCTGGCCCTGCGCCTGATCCGCCGCCTGGAGGCCGCCGCCGCCAGCGATCCCGGCGGACGCCTGGTGGCCACCTGCGCGCCCTCAGTGGCCCAGGCGGCCAAGCCCTATGCCGAAACCCTCGCGTCACGGATCGGCGCGCGGTTCGTCATCGAGACCAATACCGACTGGCCCCGAGACCGGCTGGACGTCCGATGACCGCCGCCCCCTGTCCCATCTGCAAGAAGCCCGGCTCCACGGAATATCGGCCCTTCTGCTCGCGCCGCTGTTCCGACGTGGACCTGCAGCGCTGGCTGGTGGGGAGCTATGCGATTCCAGTGGAGGAAGACGAGGCCGACAGCCTCCACGACGAGGATGACGGGAATTGATGCTCCTCGCTGGACACCGCCCCGACCCTCTTTTATAGACGCGGCTCCCGCGAAGGCGGGGCACGGAGCGTGACAGCCTGAAGTGGATACCGGTTCAGGCGACCGTCGCGCTCCAACTAAGAATTCCGAGCCTTTTTCTTCGAAAAGGCTCCGGGCCTGGGTAGCTCAGTTGGTAGAGCAGTGGATTGAAAATCCACGTGTCGGTGGTTCGAATCCGCCCCCAGGCACCACTTCTCCCGAACATCATGACGCGCCCTTCGGCCCTAGGCCTTGAAGATGACGCCGCATCGTCGCAGAGGTCGCCTCAGGAGACCTGACGATCATGGACGACGACTTCCGCAAGGCCGCGCTTGACTATCACCGGCTTCCCCGACCCGGGAAGCTGTCGGTGGAGCCCACCAAGCGCATGGACACCCAGCGTGACCTGGCGCTCGCCTATTCCCCCGGCGTGGCCGCGGCCTGCGAGGCGATCGTCGAGGATCCGGCGGCGGCCGACCAGTTCACCGCCCGCGCCAACCTGGTGGCGGTGATCTCCAACGGCACGGCGGTGCTGGGCCTGGGCAATATCGGGCCGCTCGCCAGCAAGCCGGTGATGGAGGGCAAGGCGGTGCTCTTCAAGAAGTTCGCCGGCATCGACGTCTTCGACCTGGAGATCGACGCCCTCGACCCCGACCGCTTCGTCGACATCGTCGCCTCCCTGGAGCCGACCTTCGGCGGGATCAACCTGGAGGACATCAAGGCGCCGGAGTGCTTCGCCATCGAGCGGGCCCTGCGCCAGCGGATGAACATCCCGGTCTTCCACGACGACCAGCACGGCACGGCCATTGTCTGCGCCGCCGCCGTCCGCAACGCGCTCGTTCTACAGGGCAAGACCCTGGCCGAGATCAAGCTGGTGACCTCCGGCGCCGGGGCCGCCGCCCTCGCCTGCGTCGACCTGCTGGTGGCGATGGGGCTGAAGCCCGAGAACATCACCCTGACCGACATCAAGGGCGTGGTCTATCAGGGCCGCGAGCCCGACATGCCGCCCAACATGGCCGCCTATGCGCGTCAGACCGACGCCCGCACCCTGCCGGAGGTGCTGTCGGGCGCCGACGTGTTCCTGGGGCTGTCGGCGCCGCGGGTGCTGAAGGCCGAGTGGCTGCCCCTGCTGGCGCCCAATCCGCTGATCCTGGCCATGGCCAATCCCGAGCCGGAGATCCTGCCCGAGCTGGTGGCCGCCGCCCGGCCCGACGCCATCGTCGCCACCGGCCGCAGCGACTATCCCAACCAGGTCAACAACGTCCTCTGCTTCCCCTTCGTGTTCCGGGGCGCCCTGGACGTGGGGGCCAGCGAGATCAACGAGGCCATGAAGCTGGCCGCCGTCGAGGCCATCGCCTCCCTGGCGCGGGCCGAGGCCTCCGAGGTGGTGGCCGCCGCCTATGGCGGGGCCGCGCCGCTGTTTGGGCGCGAGTACATCATCCCCAAGCCCTTCGACCCGCGCCTGATCCTGCAGATCGCGCCGGCCGTGGCCAAGGCGGCCATGGAGACCGGGGTGGCGCGGCGGCCGATCGCCGACTTCGCCGCCTATCGCACCGAGCTGGAGCGGTTCGTCTACCGGTCGGGCCAGCTGATGCGGCCGATCTTCGAAGGCGCCCGCAAGGCCATGAAGAAGGTCGCCTATGCCGAGGGCGAGGACGATCGTGTGCTGCGTGCGGTTCAGACGGTGGTGGACGAGGGCCTGGCCCGGCCCGTCCTGGTGGGGCGCCGCGAGGTGATCCTGGCCCGCATCGCCACCCTGGGCCTGCGCATGAGGCTCGACACCCACATCGAGATCCTCGACCCCAACCAGGACGATGAGCTCCTGGCGCCGTTGATCACCCGCTACCAGTCCCTGGTCAGCCGCCGGGGCGCGCCGCCCGCGGCCGCCGCCCGCCGGGTCGAACGCCGGCCTTCCGTTACCGCGGCCATGCTGCTGGAGAGCGGCCTTGTGGACGCCGCCCTGGTCGGCGGATCCGGCGACTGGTGGCAGCACATGACCTATGTCATGCCCATCATCCCGCGCCGCCCCGGCATCGACCGCATCCACGCCCTGTCGGCCCTGATCACGCGGGAGGGGGTGCTGTTCATCTGCGACACGCACATGAACCCCGATCCGACCGCCGAGCAGATCGCCGAGATGACCCGCCTGGCGGCCGATACGGTGCGCGGCTTCGGCATCGAGCCGAAGGCGGCGCTGCTTTCCCACTCCAGCTTCGGGGCCTCCAATTCCCCCAGCGCGCGGAAGATGCGTCAGGCCCTGGCCCTGCTGCGCGCCCAGGCGCCGGAACTGGAGGTGGACGGCGAGATGCACGCCGACGCCGCCCTGCTGGAGTACCAGCGCAACCGGCTGGTCAGCGATTCCCGCCTGAAGGGCGCGGCCAACCTGCTGATCATGCCCAACCTGGACGCGGCCAATATCAGCCTGACCCTGCTGCAGGCCTCCACCAACGCGCTGCTGGTGGGGCCCATGCTGCTGGGCATGTCCAAGCCAGTCCACGTCCTGACCCCCAGCGTGACGGCGAGGGGAATCGTCAACCTGACGGCCCTGGCCGCCGTCGAGGCCAGTACTGGACGCATGTTGTAGACGATATTTCGATTGCTCCGGAGAACGGGGTGATCTGTACTGAGAGACGAGGCATCCGCCCCAAGGAGAGACCCATGCGCCGACCCTTCATGACCATCGAGACGGGACTGACCCTTCAAGAGGACATGAGGCGGAATGCGTACGTTGAACTTGGGAATCCTGGCGCATGTCGACGCCGGTAAGACGAGTCTGACAGAACGGCTGCTCTTTGGCGCCGGCGTCATCGACGAGATCGGCAGCGTCGACGGCGGAAACACCCAGACCGACTTCCTGGATCAGGAGCGGCGGCGCGGCATCACCATCAAGGCGGCCGTGGCGTCCTTCGTCGTGGGCGATGTGGCGGTCAATCTGATCGACACGCCTGGCCACCCGGACTTCATCGCCGAGGTGGAGCGCGTGCTGAACGTGCTGGACGGCGCGGTTCTGGTGGTCTCGGCGGTGGAGGGGGTGCAGGCGCAGACCCGGGTCCTGATGCGGACGCTGCAGAGGCTGCGCATCCCCACGCTGATCTTCATCAACAAGATCGACCGGCGCGGCGCCGATCCCGAGCGGGTGCTGCGGTCGATCGCCGAGCGCCTGACCCCGGCCGTCGCGCCCATGGGCGTCGCCCGCACCGCCGGCGAGCGGGAGGCGGCCTTCGTTCCCTTCGGCCCCGGCGACGCCGAACGGCTCACTGAGCGTCTGGCCGAGCAGGACGAGGCGCTCATGGCCGCCTATGTCGGCGGCGAGGCGATCTCCCCTGGGCGTCTGCGCAAGGCGTTGCGGCGCCAGACTCGGCAAGGGCGGTGTCACCCCGTCTTCCTGGGCTCGGCCATCACCGGGGCGGGGACCGAGGCGCTGATGGCGGGGATCACCACCCTGCTGCCGGCCGCGCAGGGCGACGGCGAGGCGCCGGTCTCCGGCACGGTCTTCAAGGTGGAGCGTGGGCCGGCCGGGGAGAAGATCGCCTATGCGCGGCTGTTCTCAGGAACGATCCACGTGCGCGATCGGCTGAGCTTCGGCCAGGACCGAACGGCCAAGATCACGGCCCTGAGCGTCTTTGATCGCGGCCCGGCGCTCGCCACGGACAGCGCGGCGGCCGGACAGATCGCCAAGCTCTGGGGCCTCGCCGACATCCAGATCGGCGACAACCTCGGCGTCCCGCGAACGGGCGGCCCGGCCCACCACTTCGCGCCCCCGACCCTGGAGACGGTGATCTATCCGCGCCAACCCGGGGAGGGCCGGGCGCTGCACGCCGCGCTCGCCCAACTGGCCGAGCAGGATCCGCTGATCAACCTGCGCCAGGATGACGTGCGCCAGGAGATCTCCGTCTCCCTCTATGGCGAGGTGCAGAAGGAGGTGATCCGCGAGACCCTGGCCAACGACTACGGCGTCGAGGCGGAGTTCCGCGAGACCCGGGTGATCTGCATTGAACGGCCGACGGGAGTCGGGACCGCCATCGAGCACGCGCCCTATCCCTTCATCGCCACCATCGGCCTACGGGTCGAGCCCGGTCCCGTCGACAGCGGCGTGGATTTCCAGCTGGAAGTCGAGTTCGGCTCCCTGCCGCTGGCCTTCCACAAGGCGGTGGAGGAAAGCGTGCGCGAAACCCTGGGCCAGGGCCTGCATGGATGGCGGGTCGCCGACTGCCGGGTCACCATGACCCACGGCATCCGCTATCGGGACTGGGCCACCAGCACCCCGTCGGAACACCGCAACCTCGCGCCCCTTGTGTTGATGACCGCCCTGCAGCGGGCTGGCGTCCAGGTCTGCGAGCCGGTCCACCGCTTCGGCCTGGAGATCCCCGCCGATGTGCTGGGGCCCATGCTTCCCGTGCTGGCCAGGCTGGGCACCGCGCCGGGCGTTCCGGCGATGCGCGGCGCGGCCTGCTGGCTGGAGGGGGACATCCCCGCGGCCAGGGTCCACGACCTGCAGCAGCAACTGCCGGGCCTGACGCGCGGGGAGGGGGTGCTGGAGGCGGCCTTTGATCACTACCGACCGGTTCGCGGCGACATTCCCATGCGCCCGCGCACCGACAACAATCCTCTCAACCGCAAGGACTACCTCACGCGGTTGGCGCGCCGGGCATAACTCCCTTTGTTCGTCATGGCCGGGACAAGCCCGGAGATGACGATCGCTGAGGCGAGAATTGCTCAAAACGATCTCGAAGGCGCCGCGTTTGGACTTCAGATCGAAAACCACTTGAGTGGTGTTATGATATAACATAGTGGACTCCAGAATTGCTTCCTGGGGTTCCCACATGCGCGCCAAAACACTCCTTCTCGCCGCTGTCGGCGTGTCTGCCCTCTGCGCCGGCCAGGCGATGGCCGAGGACGTCGGCGGCCCCACCGTCTCGGAACTGGTGGTCACTGGCGCGCCCTATGCGGTGTCCCTCGACAGCGCCACCACCCACATCAACATCATCACCCAGGAGCAGTTGGCCACGGCGCCGCCGGTGGGTATCGGCGACCTGCTGAACGGCATGCCCGGGATAAGGTCCACCTCCTACAGCCCCGGCGCCAGCCGGCCGATCATCCGGGGCCTGTCGGGTCCGCGCGTCCTGATCCTGCAGAACGGCGTCGGCCTGGTGGACGCCAGCTCGCTGTCGCCGGACCACGCCGTGGCCTCCGATCCCGGTGACGCCTCGCGCATCGAGATTCTGCGCGGCCCCTCGACCCTCGCCTATGGCGGCTCGGCCATCGGCGGCGTGGTCAATATCCTCGACGAGCGCGTGCCCTCGGCGGCGGCCCAGGGTGGCGCGGATGGCCATGTGTCGGCCTCCTATGGTTCGGGCGATGACTCCTATGCGGTTTCGGCCGGCCTGAAGGCGGGGCAGGGGCCCTGGGTCGTGGCTCTGGACGCCGTCCGACGCGAAAGCGGCGACTACGACACCCCGGTCAATCCGGTCTCCACTCATTATGAAGCCGCCAACGGCGTCACCGCCTTGCCGGACCGCGCCGTCCGCAACACCGACGTGGATCTTACCGCCTATGGGGCAGGGGTCTCCTATGTCGGCGAGGCCGGCTTCATCGGCGCCTCCATCAAGCGCACCGAGACCCGCTATGGCGTCCCGTTCCCGCAGATCGTTCAGGTCGGCCCGCCGCCGGAAGAGGGGCCGGTCTTCATCGACCTGAAGCAGACGCGCTACGACCTGCGTGGCGAGACGGCCCTGGACCAGGGGCCCTTCGAGACGGTCCGCGCCTCCGTGGGCTATGCCGACTACGAGCACCAGGAGATCGAGGTCGACACCGGCGCGGTTGGGACAACCTTCCTGTCAAAGGGCGCCGAGGGCCGAATCGAGCTGGTCCAGCGCGAGCGGGACGGCTGGAAGGGGGCCTTCGGCCTCCAGGTCCTGGGCCGTGACTTCCAGGCTCTCGGCGGCGAGGCCTTCATCCCAGCCGTGGAGATCGGCGAGCTGGGCGCCTTCATGCTGCAGCGCCTGGACCGTGACGCCTGGGGCGTGGAGGGCGGGCTGCGGGTCGACACCCGCACCCTCGAAGCCGATCTCCGGGGCCGTCCCACCAGCGACGCGGCGGCGGGCGACGGGATCAACTGGGCCACGGCGTCGGGGAAGCAGGACTTCACCAACGCCTCGGCCTCCGTCGCCGTTTTCTGGCGGCCGGCCTCCGCCTGGTTCCTGGGTCTCAGCCTGGCGCACAACGCCCGGGCTCCCACCGAATTCGAACTCTTCGCCGACGGCCCGCACGGCGGCACGGGATCCTACGAGATCGGCGACCCCACCCTTGACGCCGAGCAGGTCACTTCCCTGGAGGCGACGCTTCGGTGGACCGGGGAAAACGGCAAGGTCGAGGCTCATCTCTACCGCGCCGCCTACCAGGGCTTCATCGACGAGGCGCGCACCGGTGACATGGTGGACGACGCCGGGGCGCTTGATCCGGCCGGGGAACTCCCGGTGGTGCGCTTTATCCAGTCCGACGCCACTTTCTATGGCGGCGAGGTGGAGGGGACCTATGACGTCTGGCGCCATGGTGACGGCGTGCTCGCCCTGCAGGGCGCCTATGACTACGTCCACGGTCGGACCGACAGCTGGCCGCCCGCGCGGATCCCGCCCTATTCGGTGACGGGGCGCATGGTGTGGACCGCGCCGCGCCTGGATGCTCAGGTGGAGGTGCGCTACGTCGGCAAGCAGGATCGCGTCAGCACCTTCGAGCCGCCGACCGAGGCCTACACCCTGCTGAGCGCCCGACTGTCCTACCGGCCCCTGGCCGATCAGGACTTCAGGGTCTTCCTGGACGGGCGCAACCTGACCAACGAGGAGGCCCGCGAGCACGCCTCCTTCCTGAAGGACATCGCCCCTCTGCCGGGCCGCACCCTTCGTGCGGGCGTCACATACAGCTTCTAGGCTGGGGCTGCCCCCTCCCCTGGGCGGGGGTGTGACGCGGTCCAGCGACGTCGCCCCTGGCGGCGTCATCAACTGTGGCCGCCAGGCCATGGCGGGCGACTTCCGCCGACGACTCGGGCGGACCGGTCTTGACGCCCGCGCCCCAGACTCCCATTTCCCGATCGTACCGCGGCCTGACCGAAAATCAGGCGTGAAGGCCTCCGGGCTGTTCAGCGACCGTGTTATTTCAAGACCCACGTTCCGCCGAATATGCTGCAGTGCAGCGCAGAAATTCCCCCGCTAGTAGAAAAACGATCAGGATTACTTGCGGATCACGTTGTGCGGTGCAGCAATACCGTATCCTCCATTGCACCCGTATGGTTACGCTTGGCGGTAAGCCCCCTTGACGCTTGGAAAAGGGGTTGCCAAAGCACCCCTGCCGCACGTCTAACATAGCGGTAAGACTTCAACTTCCCCTCGGGGCAGGCGAGGTCGCTCCCGCCCTCGGAACGCGAGGTCGCCAAATGGCGACGCGGGTTACGGGTCGGGCGCAGCGATAGCGGCTCCGTCGTTCCTCTCGTGGTTACGAGCGGGACTGCGGGCAATTTCAATTGGGGTGGACACGCTCTCGCGCGACGACCCTCGGTCCAAACGTGCTAGACCAATCAGGAACTGGCGACAGATGCTCGACAACAAACGAACGACTCCTTTCATCGCTCTCTTCGGCGCCTTGGTGCTGATGACGAGCGCGCCGGCGTTCGCGCAGGATGCCGCCGCACCGGCCGCCCCTGCTGCTGACGCCGCCGCTGCGGCTCCCGCCGCTGCTCCGGCTGACGCCGCCGCCGCCGCCCCTGCTGCTGAGGCCGCTCCGGCCGAAGAAGCTGCTCCGCCCCAAATGGAAAGCGCTGGCAAGCTCAGCGTCATCCAGATGGCCATGGACGCCGGCGCCGTCGTCAAGGTGGTCATGATCGGCCTGGTGCTCTGCTCCATCTTCTCGTGGACTCTGCTGGTCACCAAGCTGCTCGAGTATGGCGCTCTTAACCGCCAGACGGACCGCTTCCTCGAAGCCTTCCGCACCGCCAAGACCATCAACGACATGGGCCGCATCGGCATGTCAGACGAATTCGAAGGCAATCCGCTGGCCGATATGGCCGCCGCGGCCGCCCAAGAAGTCGAACTGTCCCGCCAGGCCGGCCTTGCCGTTTCCGGTACTCACCGTGACGCGGTCATCCACCGCGCCGAGAACGCCGTCGCCGCCGTCCAGGCGTCGCTCGGTGGTCGTCTCTCCAGCGGCATGCAGTTCCTGGCCTCGGTCGGTTCGTCCGGTCCGTTCATCGGTCTGTTCGGCACCGTCTACGGGATCATGACCTCGTTCATCGGGATCGCGAACACCAACACGACCAACCTGGCCGTCGTCGCCCCCGGTATCGCCGAGGCGCTGCTGGCCACCGGTATCGGCCTGTTCGCCGCCATCCCGTCGGTTATCTTCTACAACTACTTCCAGACCCGCATCTCCGCTTACGGTGCGCGTACGGAAGGGTTCGTGGCTGAGCTGATGAACGGCATCTCCCGGCAGCTCGACAAAGGGGCCTAAGCACCATGGGCGCCAAACTCTCAGGTTCTGGGGGTGGCAGGTACGCCGTGGAAGCGAACAGCGAGATCAATGTGACGCCCTTCGTGGACGTCATGCTGGTCCTCCTGATCATCTTCATGGTGGCGGCACCCATGGCCGCCGTAACGGTGAAGGTCGCACTTCCCAACGCGGTGGCTCCGCCGTCTACCAACCCTCCCAAGCCGGTCTACATTTCCATCCAGGAATCCGGTCGCCTGTTCATTGGGGACATTCCCACTGAGATCGCGACCCTGGGTGACGACCTGCGGAAGAACATCGGCAACAAGCGCAACCCGGAGAAAGAGCGGATCTTCATTCGCGCCGATAAAGGGGTCCTCTACGGGGACTTCATGGGCGTGATGAACCAGCTCCAGGACAATGGGTTTTATAGCGTGGCGCTGATCGGCGAAGATAAGTAGGGGTGGAGCATGGCTGAAGACATCACCCACCCCGGGCACAACCCCTTTGATGCGCCACGCAAGAAGCGCAACAACGGGGTGACTGCCGCCATCATCGGCTCTGTCGTTGTCCACGGCGTGGTCGGCGTCTACCTCTGGAAAGCCAAATTCCAGTCGGAGTTCAAGGAATACTCGGACGAAGTGACGGACGTGGCGCTCATCAAGCCCGCCCCGCCGCCGCCTCCGCCGCCTCCGCCTCCGCCGCCGAACACCCCGCCGCCGCCGCCGCCCAAGCTGCAGCCGCGGCCTCCGGTGAACGTGCCGTCTGATATGCCGACGATCCCCCCTCTGCCGGTTCCGCCGGTAGAGAAGCGGATCGAGGAACCGAAGCCCCCGGCTCCGGCTCCGGTGGCGCCTCCGCGCCCCTCGGTCATCAGCAACCCTGACTGGTCGCGCCGTCCAAACGCCGAAGACCTGGCCCGGTACTTCCCGGACCGGGCTCAGCGGATGAACGTCGAAGGCCGCGCGACGATCAGTTGCACGGTCACCGCCAGGGGCACGCTGGAAGGCTGCTCGGTGGTTTCGGAAGATCCGGCGGACTACGGCTTCGGTGAATCCACCTTGCGGGCTTCCAAGCTCTTCAAGATGAAGCCGAAGACCCTCGACGGCGCCCCGATCGAAGGCGGTACGGTTCGTATCCCCCTTCGTTGGGTCCTGCCGAAGGGCTGAGCCTCCGGGCTCCCCTGTAAGAACGAATTGGCCCCGGAGGTTCGCCTCCGGGGCTTTTTCTTTGCGCTATGCTGGACCCATGACGACGCAGGATCCGATCGGTGGGAAAGGGGGCGACCGGCAGGGCGACCGCCTGTTCATCGCGCTCTTCGCCCTGGGCGCCAGCAGCGTGATCGTGGTCGACATCTTCAGCACCCTGCACGACCGCGCGCGGTTCGGTCATCCCGTACCCTGGTGGGAGCCCGCGGTCTGGGAGGTTTCCAGCGGCCTGGTCCTCACCGCCTTGGCGCCCGGGGTCCTGTGGCTGGTGCGGCGGATCCCGCCGCGCCTGACGTCGCCCTTCCGCTGGCTCGCGGTCCACCTGGCCTGCGGCCTGGCCTTCTCCCTGGTTCACGTTGTGGCCATGGGCGTGCTGCGCAGCGCGGCCTATCGTTTGGTCGGGGATGTCTATCACCCGCTGGGGCCGCTTGGAGAGTGGCCCTATGAGTTGCGCAAAGACCTGCTGATCTATGCCGGCCTTCTCGCCGCCTATCCCCTGTGGACCGCGTTCCGCGCCCGGCGCGCGCCACCGGACGCTCCGGCCGACATTCTGGAGGTGCGCGACGGCGCCCGCCGGGTCTTCCTGCCGGTCAGCGAAATCCTCTGGGTGGAGGCGGCGGGCAACTATGTGGAGCTGCACACCGCCCAGGGCGCAGCCGTCCTGCACCGCGCGTCCCTGGCCCAGATGGAGAAGAGTCTGGCGGGCTTCGTCCGCATCCACCGCTCACGCCTGGTCAATCGCGCCGCCGTGGGCGAGGTGGAGACCAAATCCTCTGGGGATTTCGCCGTGCGTCTCGGCTCAGGGCAGACCTTGCTGGGAAGCCGGCGATTTAGGGCCGCGCTGCTGTCGCCCGCCGCTTGATCCCGCCGCCACGCCCGACTAGAACACGCCTTCGCGATGCGCCGCCTTAGCTCAGTTGGTTAGAGCGCCGGTTTGTGGAACCGGAGGTCCTCAGTTCAAGCCTGAGAGGCGGTACCATCGCTATCCCGTCGTCCTGACGGCTTCCCCACACAACCCCAGGCGATGTTCGCGCTCTGTTCGCGCGGTCGAGAATCGTGTCTGTTCCTTACGGGAGGACGCCATGGAAGCCTTGCTGCACAACTGGCACATCGAGGCGCGCGAGTACGCCCGCCAGGAAGACCGGCGCGGCCGCCGCCACGCCTATGGGCGCATCGACCCTGTCGCGACAGCCCTGCTGGTCATCGACATGGTGCCGTTCTTCCTGAACGAGCTCCCCTATACCCGAGGCATCGTTCCGAACATCAGCCGCCTGGCCGACGCCTTGCGCGCGGCCGGCGGGACTGTGGCCTGGGTTGTGCCCACCAACGGCGCCCCCACGGCCGCCTCCACCGAGTTCTACGGTGAGAAGGTCGCCACCATGTACGCGGCCAGCGGCGGTGAGGGGAGCCTGGCCGAACGGCTCTGGCCCGAGTTCCGGGTGCATGAGGGGGATGTCCTGGCGGAGAAGTCGGCCACCAGCGCCTTCTTCCCAGGTCGCTCAACCCTGCCGCCGATGTTGGAGGCGCGCGGGATCGACACCGTGCTGGTGACCGGGACCCTGAGCAATATCTGCTGTGAATCCACCGCTCGCGACGCCAGCACGTTGGGCCTGCGGGTGATCATGGTGGCCGACGGCAATGCCGCGCGTCGCGACCAGGACCACAACGCCGCGCTCTACAACGTCTACCGCAGCTTCGGCGACGTCCGGCCCACCGACGAAGTCCTGGACCTTATCAGGGCCGGAGCAACCGTTCCGGCTTGAAGGCGCCGAAGGGCGCGCGCGACAGGTGGGTCCAGGCGCGGGTCGCGATCCGCGCGGGGGGGCGCCACGCGCAGCAAAAAGGGGAGGCCTCTTGCGAGACCTCCCCTCCTTACACGTACTGGAGTTCTTGTCGGGCTTAGCGGAAGAGGCTGAGCAGGCCCGACGAGGAGCTGTTGGCGATCGACAGCGCCTGCACGCCAAGCTGTTGCTTGGTCTGCAGCGAGGTCAGTCGCGCGCTTTCCTTGGCCAGGTCGGCGTCGACGAGGTTACCCACCCCGGCGTCGATGGAGTCCTGGAGCTTGCTGACGAAGGTCAGGTGAGCGCCGAGCGACTTGGAGCCCGTACCCATCTTCGACAGAGCGGTCGAGACCGTGGAGATCGCTGTACCGACGGTGGCGATCATGGCCGCGGCTGTCGTCTGGGTCGAGATCGAGCCCGTGCTCAGGCTGATGCCGGCCAGGGACAGGTCCTGGGCCTGGACCGTGATCTTCGAGCTGCCGTCGTCATTGGCCAGGGCGGCGATGGAGGTGCCGGTGGCGCTGATCATGTTCACGCCGTTGAACGTGGCGTTCGAAACCGACTTCCCGATCTGGTCGCGCAGAGCGTTGAAGTCGTCGTTCAGGGCGGTCCGCGACGCTGTATCCAGGCTGGAGTCGGAGGCCGCCAAGGCCTTTTCCTTCATCTGCAGAAGCAGATCGGAGACGGCTTCGCCACCGGCGATGGCGACGTCCACGGTCGATTGCGAGCGCTGCAGGGAGTCCTTGACGGCGTTCAGAGAGCCGGAGGTGGCGCGTTGGTTCTGGGCGATGGCCCAGATGGCGCCGTTGTCTTTCGCCGAAGCGATCTTCTTGCCGGTGTTGATGCGGTTTTGGACCGTCATCAGCTCGGAGCTGGTCTGGTTCAGGTTCTGAAGGGCGACCATGGCCCCGACGTTGGTATTGACGCTATTCGGCATCTTGGAAAACCCCACTTTTAGGTTTCGTTCACCGTTTTGGTGACCGCAAGCATTTTTGCTCTGTCACCGTTGTAGTGGGGCAGGGTTTTTGAATCGTTACGCGAAGATGTGTGAGTTATGAATCCCGGGAATACTCTGGCCGTTCCTTAAGTTTGATTCACCAAGAGTCATAACGAACGGCGACGAGAGTCTAAGGGGCGGCGGGCCCCGACCCATGACTCTCGGGCGATTCAGCGGGACTCCACATCAGCGAGAGGGCCCGCGCTGTTAAGGACGTCGGGCGTGGAGCCCCCTCAATTTTGTTTCAAGGATCGCTGAGATTCTTTCCTCGCGCGGCTCTAAAGGCCCGAAATTGCCCTAAGGGCGCCCTCGCTCCGGCGTCGCGGCGCGGCTAGAGTCGCCCGATGGCCCCGCCTCAGAAGGGCCCGCAACCGAGGACGCGCAATCCATGAAGGTCGAACGGCTTCCGCCGGTGGTCACCAGTCTGCTGCCCAGCAACCATCCCTATCTCAACGGGGCCTGGACGCCGCTGCACGAGGAGGTCAACGCCACCGACCTGGAGGTGACCCACGGCGCGATCCCCGCCGACCTCGACGGCGTCTACCTGCGCAACACCGAGAACCAGGTGCAGCAACCGCTGGGCCGCTTCCATCCCTTCGATGGCGACGGGATGATCCACCAGATCGAGTTCCGGAACGGCCAGGCCAGCTACCGCAACCGTTTCGTCCGCACCCGTGGCTTCGAGGCCGAGCAGGAGGCGGCCGGTTCGCTCTGGGGCGGCCTGGCCGATCCCGTCCAGCTGGCCAAGCGTCCGGGCTGGGGCGCGCACGGCTTCCTGAAGGACTCATCCTCCACCGACGTCGTGGTCCACGCCGGCAAGGCGCTGTCGACCTTCTATCAGTGCGGGGAGGGCTACCGCCTCGATCCCCTGACCCTGGAGCAGGAGGGGCTGGAGAGCTGGGTGCCCATCGACGGCGTGAGCGCCCATCCCAAGGTGGACGAGGCCACCGGCGAGCTGATGTTCTTCAACTACTCCAAGCACGCCCCCTACATGCACTATGGCGTGGTCGGACCCGACAACCGGCTGAAGACCTATATCCCCATCCCGCTGCCGGGCCCGCGCCTGCCGCACGACATGGCCTTCACCACCCACTATTCGATCCTCAACGATCTGCCGGTGTTCTGGGACGCCAAGCTGCTGGAGCGGAACATCCACGCGGTGCGGCTGCACGAGGGCATCCCCTCGCGCTTCGCTATCGTCCCGCGCCACGGCGGCGAGATCCGCTGGTTCGAGGCCGCGCCGACCTACGTCCTGCACTGGCTGAACGCCTATGAGGAGGGCGATGAGATCGTGCTGGACGGCTATTTCCAGGAAGACCCGACCCCGGAGCCGAACAAGGACGCGCCTCCCGGCTTCGAGCACATGATGGCCTATCTCGACGAATACCGGTTCAAGCCCAAGCTGCACCGCTGGCGCTTCAACCTGAAGACCGGCGAGACCACCGAGGGCCACCTGGACGATCGCATCCTGGAATTCGGCATGATCAACGCCCGCTACGCCGGACGGAAGTACCGCTACGCCTATTCCACCGTGGCCGAGGTGGGCTGGTTCCTGTTCCGCGGCTTCGTGAAGCACGACCTGGAAACCGGCGAGAGCAGCGAGTTCATCCTGCCCGAGGGCGTCTATGCCAGCGAGGCGCCCTTCTGCCCGCGGGTGGGCGCGGTGGACGAGGACGACGGCTACCTGGTGAGCTTCCTCACCGACGAGAACGCCGGCACGTCGGAGTGCATCCTGCTGGACGCCAAGGACATCGCCGCCGGTCCGGTCTGCCGGATCAGGCTGCCGCACAAGCTGTGCAGCGGCACCCACGCGGTCTGGGCGCCACGGGATATGCTCGGCGCCTAGACCCTTTCCGGATCAGGTTGAATCAACCTGATCGGACAAAATGGGTCTATCTTCTTCAATCTAGAGCATGTCCGGGCGGCGAACCGGCGTCCACTTGCGCCTGACATGCTCTAGGAGACAACCTTCTTCGGCGGCATCGGCACGAAGCCCGAGGTCCGGGCCACATAAGCCTCGTAGTCCGGGCGCTTGCGGCGCATGCGGCCCTCGACCGTCGGCACACCGCTCCACTTGGTGAGCAGGAAGGTGATCAGCACCGGGCCGACGATGGAGGCGGCCCCCACCAGGCCGGTATCGGCGGCGATCAGCCACAGGCCCCACCAGGCGCAGGCGTCGCCGAAATAGTTGGGGTGGCGGGTGTAGCGCCAGAGGCCGGTGTCCAGCACCTTGCCGTTGTTGGCGGGGTCGGCCTTGAACCGGACGAGCTGCCAGTCGCCGAGGCTCTCGAAGGCTATGCCCACCACGGCGAGGGCGACGCCAGCCCAGGCGAGGGCGCCCAGGTCGGTGGTGGCTTGGATCTGGCCCAGTTGCACGGGCAGGCAGACGATGAACTGCAACGGCATCTGCAGGGCGAAGACCAGCAGGAGGGAGGCCTTCGGATAGTCCCAGCCGCGCTCCAGCTTGGCCTTGCCCATCATGGTGGCATAGCGGCGGTCAGCGCCATGCTTGCGCCAGCGCCAGAGCAGATAGACGCCCAGTCTCATGCCCCAGATGGCGCAGAGCCCGGTCAGCAGGGCCGCGTGCGGCCCGCGTCCGCCGGTGATCAGGTAGCTGGTCCAGGCCATGACCACCATGCCGAGCGGCCACCAGCTGTCGATGAAGCTCGGGTCCTGGATGCGGATCGAATAGAGCCACAGCGCGATGAACAGGGCGACGGAGACCCCGGCGTTCAGCAGCAGCAGTTGAGCGATTTCCATGGGTGTCCTCTAACTCACAGGGCCGGGCGGTCGATGAGGGCGGTGAGCCAGGCGCTGCGCGGCTCCCCGGCCTTCTGGGCCTCTATGACGCCGATATCGACATAGTCGCGCCAGCCGCAGATCAGATCGCCACGGAATTCGATCACGGCGGCGTAGGGCGCGGCCACGACGGCGCCGTCCTTGGCCACATACTCGTCGACGCCTTCCGCAAACAGGCGGTCGCCGCTCTCGGCGTGGTCGAACATCCGCCAGCGCACCTGCGCGATCTCGCCCTTGAAGCGCTCCAGGAACCTGCGCGCCTTGACCTTGCCGATGAGGGGCGGGGCGACGGCGGCGGCGTAGTGCCAGACCACGTCGTCGGTCATGCGCGCCAACACGGCGTCGATGTCGCCCCGGGTCCAGTCCGCGATCAGGGCCTTCATCAGCGCGAGCTTTGGGCTCACAGGCCGACGACCAGGCTGACCGTGGTGGTGGTGGAGCCACCGATGTTCAGGGTCTGGACCGTCCGGGCGCCCTCCACCTGATAGTCGCCGGCCTTGCCGGTCACCTGCTTGTAGGCGTCCAGCGTCATGCGGACACCGGTGGCGCCCACCGGATGGCCGCCGCCGATCAGACCGCCGGAGGGATTGATCGGCAGGCGGCCGCCCATCTCGATGGAGCCGTCCTCCACCGCCTTCCAGGCCTCGCCCGGCGCGGTCAGGCCGAGGTGCTCGATGGCCATGTATTCGGTGGTGGTGAAGCAGTCGTGGGTCTCGACGGCATGGACCTGGCTCAAGTCGTCGATCCCGGCCCGGGCGCGCGCCTCGTCGATGGCCCGCTTCACCTGCGGGAAGACATAAGGTTCGCCGGCGCTGGCGCGCACCTTGCGGTCATAGCTGATGGGTGCGGAGCGGTGCCCCCAGCCCTTGATCTGCGGCAGGCTCTCCAGAGGCAGGCCGCGCTTGTCGGCATAGGCCTTGGCCGCCTTTTCCGAGGCCAGGAACACCACGGCTGAGCCGTCGGTCACCTGGCCGCAGTCGTTCTTGCGGATCATCCCCTCGACGACCGGATTGGCCTCGTCGTCGTCGGTGAAGCTCTTGTCGTTGAAGGCCCAGGCCCGCGTCTGAGCGTTGGGGTTCTTCTTCCCGTTGGCGAAGTTGATCTCCGCGATCCGCATCAGGTGCTCGTACTTGAGGCCCCAGCGTCGGTCATATTCCTCGCCCAGGTCGGAGAAGGCCTTGGGCCACAGATAGGTGGCGTCCTGGAACTCGTGCCCGGCCCAGGCCGCGGCGCCCAGGTTCTGGGCGGCCTGCTGGCCCGAGACATTGCGCATCATCTCCAGTCCGACGACGCAGGCGGTATCGTAACGGCCGGCCTCGATCTCGGCGGTGGCCGCCAGGATCGCCACGCTGCCCGAGGCGCAGGCCGCCTCGTGGCGTGAGGTGGGCATGCCGTCGAAGTCGGGGTGGACCAGGCCGAAGAACCCGCCCAGCAGGCCCTGGCCGGCGAACAGGTCGCCGACGAAGTTGCCGACGTGGCCGGTGTCGATGTCCTTGGGCTCCAGGTCCACGGCGGCCAGGCCCTGGCCCACCACCTCGGCGAAGGCGTCGGCGAAGTCCATCTGCTCGCGCGCCCAGTTCTTCGAGAAGTCGCTCTGCCAGCCGCCCAGGATGTAGACCATGACCTTCGTTTCCTCTTGGGGCGCTCTTGCCGTCGCCCTGTGGCGACAAGAGGCGTCCCCTGGTTGGGTGTCAACGCGAAGCCGGAAGGCTCCGCAGATAGTCGGCGATCAGGGCCACGCCTTGCTCATCCACCAGGGACCGGCCCAGCTCCGGCATCATCACGCCCGGTTCGCGGGACTTCATGCGGTGCAGCAGGATGGAGGTTTCAGGACGGCCCGGATCGATATCGAATTCGAGGCCGCCGGACCCGCGCCCCGCCGCCACAGGCCGGCGGCGGACGCCCAGGTTGGCGGGGTCGGTCTCCTCCAGGTGCAGGAAGAGCCCGGAGTTGCTCGCCATGCCCTCGGGGTTGTGACAATGGCCGCAATTGGCGTCGAGATAGGCGCGCGCCCGGTCGGCCAGGGGCTCGGCCGGGTCGTTCCAGACCGCCGTGCGGGGCGTCGCGCGCGGAGCGGGTGCTCCGGCCAGCAGGCCCGTCTTCGTCCAATGGGACAGCTGGTTCTCGCGCCGCGACCCATAGGCCAGATCGCCATTCAGGTTGCGCGCCTTGGGACCGATGGGCGCCAGCACGCCGGAGAGGGAATGGCACTCCTTGCACTGGTTGGTGTTGGGAACCGCATAGTCGATGGTCAGCGGCCTGCCGGCGTGGTCCATCACCGAGACCGGCAGCCGCGCCCCGGCGCGCTTCAGCACCGCCTGGGTCTGCTCGGGGTTCCAAACATAGGTCAGGGCCACCCAGCCCTGGGCCTTGTGGATCAGCAGGCGGGTCTCGATGAACCGAACCTGGTCCCCCGGTTTCCGCAGGTCGGCGGGATAGGCGAAGGTCTTCACCAGGGTCGCCCCCACCGGGAAGGCGAAGGCGCCCGTGGCGGCATAGGTCGCCTGGGTCCCCGGCGGCAGAAACAGGAAGCGGGACTTTTCCGAGTGGTCGCTGAACAGCGGGGTGTTCAGGGCATAGGGCGTCAGGCCGGCGTTCGGAGCCCGCGCGCCCTGGTCGGTGAATAGCCGGTAGGCGTCGAGGGTCGGCGCCGGCGCCTCGGCCAGCAGCGCGTCCAGCGCCACGGGCGCGGGCTGGGGCGCCGCCCCAAGCGACAGGACCGCCGCCAGCAGAGCGGCGAGACGCATCATGAGGCGGGCTTGTCCTGACCGACCGGCAGCACCACGGCGGCGCGCTCCGGGAGGCCTGGCGATCCGAGGGTCGCGGTGACCGTCGGCTTGGCGGCTTCCACCTCGCCCGCCTTGGGAAGGTTCAGGTTCAGCACCGGGCCGTCCTTCAGGTACAGGCGCGGGGCGGGTCCGTCGTAGCCGGGATAGGTGGTGACGCCGTCCCAGAGGATCGGAGGCAGAGACCCGCCGGTCGCCGCGGCGAGCATCTTGCCGCCGGGCAGGCCGGGCAGCCAGCCGTTGCGCCCCAGCCGGTTGTCCCGCACCACGATGTCCCGGGGCAGGGGATTGTAGCTCTTGTCGTCGAAGCTGCGGCTGAAGCTCACCAGCATCACCGCGCTGGTCTGATTGCCGGAGATGTCGTTGTCGAACACGTGGACGTCGCGGTTGGCCATCAGCATGATCCCGACCCCCACCGGCACACTGGCCACGATATTGCCCTTGGGCGCGAAGTTCGGCGTGTCGTTATCCACCACCTTGTTGCGGAAGATGCGGGTGGAGTGGCCGCCCATCACCGGCAGGCCCGGCAGGTCGAACACCAGGATGCCGCCGGTGTTGTGGGTGGCGACATTGTCGAACACATCGGCGTCGGTGGAGTTCTCGATCTCGATCCCGGCGACGTTGAACTCCGCCAAGCTGTTGCGGACGATGATGTTCTTCGACTGGCCGACATAGATGCCGGCGTCCGAGGCGCCGCGCACCGTGACCTTGTCGATCAGCACATTGGTGGAGGAAACCGGATAGACGCCGTAGGCGCCGTTGGTCTCCTTGGGGCCGCCGGTCCACTGCACGGTCAGGCTGACGAAGCTGATGCGGTCGGCGCCCTTGGACTTGATGCCGTCGCCCTTGCTGTCCTGCAGGGTCAGGTCGCGCACCGTGACACCGTCCGAGGTGATCAGCAGGCCCTCGCCCGCGCCCTTCTGGCCGGCAAAGGAGAGCACGGTCTTTCCCTGACCCGCGCCGGTCACGGTGACGTTGTCGACGTCGAGGGAGAGGCCGTCGGTGAAGTCGAAGCGGCCGGCGGCGAGGGACACCACGTCGCCCGGCTTGGCGTCGAGCAGGGCGGTCTGCAGCCGCTCCTGGGCGTCGGGCCCGGGGTTGACGGTCAGGGTTGCCGCCTGGGCCGTCGAGGCCAGCAGCACGGCGGCCAGGGTTGCGCCCCAGAGCGCCGGTTTCGGTGTGGCCATGACGTCGTCCTCCGTATGGGCGGCGCTCTCGCGGGCGCCGCTCTCTGGATACGGAGAATGGGCCAAGACGGACGCCTTGTCAGGGCTGACCCAAGGGAAGTGGGGCGAGGTTTTCCCCGGCCGGCGGACCGGCCGGGGCAGGGCGCCTACCGGGCGTCGGCGACGCTCCAGTTGTAGACGCAGCGGTCCAGGCCGATGGCGATCTCCAGCACCAGGACCGCCACCTCGCGCACCTCGCCGCCCTTGGTGGGGAAGCGGGCGACTTGCGGGAAATCGGTGCGCCGGGAGATGGAGCAGACCTCCATCCACTTGTCGCCGTTGTCGACCTCCACATCCATGGTCACCTGGGAATAGGCGGGCAGGCGGTCGGAGGGCACGATGCGCGTGGGCAGGCGCACCATGGCCTCGATCATCGCGCGCACCGGCTCCAGGCTGGCGGCGTGATAGTCGTTGGCGGTGTCGGCGGTGTAGGCGCACTGGAACTCCATCTGCCAGAACTCCTTGAGCCGCATGTGCTTGCTCACCTGGTCCTGCTCGCGCCGGAACGACTTTCCGGACTGCCAGACACACAGGGGCATGCGCACCTTGGCGTGACTGTTCAGCAGGTGCTGCATGTAGGCGTAGGTCGAGGGCGTGGTCTCCGGCCGCAGGACCAGCTGGGCGTCACCCAGGCGCTCGATGAAGAAGATGTCCTCGGGCCCATAGGCCTCCGACACCAACTCGCGCGGCGTCAGCTGCGGCGCCTCCACCCGGCGGATGTCCCAGGCGGGGTTGGCGGTCGTCAGGAAGGCGGAAACCTCGGCGGCGAAGTGGGCGGCCATCATGTCGCGCAGGCGAATCTCACGGTCGGTCCAGTGGACCAACCCATTGGATTGGTAGAGGGAAAGCACGGCGGCTCCTCCAGATAGAATTGGGAATGTCAGGCGGTGGTTTCACGTCCCCGGAGCGCCCGGGAACGGCTCACGCCTGGTCCCGCGGTCTATCCGAAGACGCGCAGACCTCGGCCGCCGCGGGCGTTCAGCACGCTCCGCAGGTCGGTCATCGCAGCACTGGCGGTCGAGGTGGCCATGGCGGCGCTTTAGGCGTCGGGCGCGCGCGGGTCAACCGCACGCGCCGGAAAGCCCAATCCTAGTAGGTGTGGATATTGGTGTCGGGCAGACCCAGGATCCGCTTGGAGATGATGTTGTTCTGGATCTCGTAGGACCCGCCGGCGATCGTCCCGGACTTCACTCGCAGGAAGGCCCGCGCGGCGGCCAGCTCCTCGGCGCTGAACTCGTCGCCGGCCCAGGCCAGGCCGTTATAACCCATGGCCTCCACCACCATCTCGGCGTGGTTCACATTGATGCTTGAGGAGGCGTTCTTCATGATCGAGGTCGCCGCACTGGGGCCGCTCTGGTTGCGCGCCTCCAGGGCCACCCGGGCGTTGGTGAGCTGGTAGGCGCGGGCGTTCATGTCCTGCTCGATCAGCCGGGTGCGGAAGTCGCGGTCGGCCAGCCGGCCGGTCGCATCGACGCCGATGTACTTCTTGGCGATCTCGCGGAGCGCCCCCGGATTGCTCCGCGCCGGCGCCCCGCCGCCGCCTGACAGGCCGTTGCGCTCGTGCTGCAGCAGCCGCTTGCCGACCGTCCAGCCGCCGTTCAGCGGCCCCACCAGGTTCTCCTTGGGCACCTTCACATCGGTGAAGAAGGTCTCGCAGAAGGGCGATGACCCGGAGATCAGCAGGATCGGCCGCGGCTCGACGCCCGGCGTCTTCATGTCGATCAGCAGGAAGCTGATCCCCTCATGCTTCTTGGAGGGATCAGTGCGGGTCAGGCAGAAGCACCAGTCGGCATACTGAGCGCCAGAAGTCCATATTTTTGAACCATTTACGAGGAAATGATCACCCATGTCCTGAGCTTTAGTCTGCAGGGACGCGAGGTCCGATCCCGAGCCCGGCTCGGAATAGCCCTGGCACCAGCGCAGCTCGCCGCGCACGATGGGCGGGATGTGGCGCTGCTTCTGTTCCTCGGTGCCGTATTCCAGCAGGGTGGGACCAAACATCATCACCCCCATGCCGCCGATGGGGTTCCAGGCGCCGACCGCAGCCATCTCCTCGCGCAGCACGCGGGCCTCGGCGCTGTTCAGGCCGCCGCCGCCGTATTCCGACGGCCAGGTGGGAACGCCCCAGCCCTTGGCGCCCATGCGCTCCTTCCAGAGCTTGTAGTCGCCTTCGACGGGGACCGGCGCCTCAGCGGCGGCGATGTCGCTGCGGCTCTTCAGGGACGGGGGGAAGTTCTCCGCCAGCCAGGTCTTGGCCTGGGCGCGGAAGGCGTCGAGATCGGCGCCGCCAAAATCAGCCATGGTCGTTTCCCTAAATGTCTTTGCGCCGACGTGGTCGAGCCCGCCCGCTTATCGCGACATGAGACTGCCGCGGCGGCAGGCTGTCAACGGCGAGTCAGGGCCGGGTGACCTCGTCCACCGCCTCCAGCCAGTGGCGGACGGGCGCGGGGGAGTCGGGCGCCAGGTGCATCCAGCAGCCGATGTTGGCGGTGTAGATGGCCGCCGGCTGGTGGGCGTTGAGATTGGCCAGCTTGGCGTCCTTGAGCTTGCCCGACATCTCCGGCTGCAGCAGCGAATAGGCGCCGGCCGAGCCGCAGCAGATGTGGGCGTCGGCCACGGGCTGGGGGTCGTAGCCCAGGCTGCGCAACAGGGTCCCGATGGCGCCGGTCAGGCGCAGGCCGTGCTGCAGGGTGCAGGGCTCGTGGACCGCGATGCGCGGTTGCGCGGGGGCTCGGCGCGCGGCGAGGTCAGCCACCGACAGCAGCTGGACGGGGTCGCGCACCAGGGACGCCACCACGCGGGCCTTCTCGGCATAGGCGGGGTCGTCGCGCAGGACGTCGGGATAGTCCTTGATGAAGGCCGCGCAGCCGCTGGAATTGACCACCACCGCCTCCGCGCCCGCCTCGATGTCGGGCCACCAGGCGTCAATATTGGCGCGCGCGGCGGCCGCGCCCTCGTGCGGCGCGTCCAGATGGAAGCTGACGGCGCCGCAGCAACCGGCGCGGGGGGCTTCAACCAGGCTGACCCCCAGGCGGTCGAAGACGCGGGCGGTGACGGCGTTGAAGTGCGGGGCCGCCGCCGACTGGGCGCAGCCGGTCAGCATCAGCATCCGCCGGAGGTGATGCGGGGCCGGCCGCGGGCCTGGTGCGACTCGCGGGGTGATCTTCGCCTGCAGGGTCCGGGGCAGGATCGGGCGGACGAGCCGGCCCACGATAAGCGCCGCGCCCAGCAGGGCCGCCGAGCGGGTCACTCTGCGGATCACCGTCCGCGCCAGCCGTTCGGTCCAGGGCCGGCCGACCTGATCGAGCACCGCCTCGCGGCCGATATCGTAGAGCCGGTGGTACTGGACGCCGGAGGGGCAGGTGGTCTCGCAGGCCCGGCAGCTAAGACAGCGGTCGAGGTGCTTCAGCGTGGTCTGGCTGACCGGCTGGCCCTCGAGCGCCTGTTTCAGCAGATAGATGCGGCCGCGCGGTCCGTCGAGCTCGTCGCCGGTGATCTGGTAGGTGGGGCAGGTGGCGTTGCACATGCCGCAGTGGACGCAGGCGCGCAGGGCCCGGGCCGCGATCTCGCCCCCGGTCGTGTCGGCCAGGGGCCCCTGGATGACGGTCTTCATCTAGAGGCCCTCATACATCCGGCCGGGATTGAAGATCCCCGCCGGGTCCAACGCCGCCTTCACACGGCGGTGCAGGTTGAAGGCGCCTGGCGCAAGCGGCTGGAAAACCTCGCCGTTCTCGGCTTGGCCTCTGTACAGGGTCGCGTGCCCGCCGAGCTGCGCGGCGCGCGCCCAGACGTCGGGATCGACCGTGTCGGCGGTAAGCCAGCGCTGGCCGCCGTCCCAGTCCCAGGCCGTGGCCTCGAAGCCTTCGGCGGGACCCGTCGGCGGCAGGGACACCCGCCACAGGACTGGCGCCTCGAACACGGGGTGGGTCATGTGGCGGAAGGCGTCCCAGGTCTCCAGCGGCTCTTCCTCGCCTCCCAGTTCGGCCCGGGTCGCCGCGACACCCGCCTCGCCGCCGGAGAGCCGCAGGTGCAGGTGTCGCCCGTCATGGAAGGCGCCCGACAGGGGCAGGGGGCGGCCCATCAGGCCGGTCACCCAGGTCCGCGCGGCCTCTCCCGCCATCTCGAAGACCAGGGCCTGCTCGGCGCGCGGTCGGGGCGTCACGCGCAGGGAGATGTCCAGGATCGGACCGAAACAGCCCAGGGACCCGGCCATCAGCCGGAAGGCGTCGAAGCCGGCCACGTTCTTGAACACCGTGCCGCCGAACCGCAGGACCTCGCCCTGGGGGTTCATGATCCGGGCGCCCAGCACATAGTCGCGCAGCGGACCCACGAAGGGTCGGCGCGGCCCCGACAGTCCCGTCGCCACCGCCCCGCCGAGTGTGCCGGCAGGCCCAAACACCGGCGGTTCGAAGGCCAGCATCTGGTTCTCGCCGGCCAGCAGGGTCTCGACCTCTGACACCGGCGTCCCGGCCCGCGCGGTGATCACCAGTTCGCTGGGGTCGTAGTCCACGACGCCCCGATGCCTGGCCAACGACAGCAGCTCACCTTCGACGGGACGGCCATAGAAGGCGCGCGTCCCGCCGCCCTCCAGGCGCAGAGGACCCCCGGCGCGGACGCGCTCGGCCAGGCTCTCGGTAAGGTCAGAACCGGGGGAGGTGCGCAAACGGCAGTTCCCCATGGTGGATGTGCATGCCGCCGAACTCCGCGCAGCGGGCGAGCGTCGGGATGGCCTTGCCGGGATTGAGCAGGCCCTTGGGATCAAAGGCGGCCTTCAGGGCGTGGAAGGCGTCGATCTCGGCGCTGCTGAACTGGACGCACATCTGGTTGATCTTCTCGCGGCCAACCCCGTGCTCCCCGGTGATGGTGCCGCCGACGGAGACGCAGAGCTCCAGGATCGCGCCGCCCAGGGCCTCGGCGGCGTCCTGGTCGCCGTCCTTGGCCGCGTCGTAGAGGATCAGCGGGTGCAGGTTGCCGTCGCCGGCGTGGAAGACATTGGCCACCGCCAGGCCATGGACGTCCGACAGCCGGCTGATCTCGGTCAACACCTGAGGCAGGGCCCGGCGAGGAATAGTGCCGTCCATGCAGTAATAGTCCGGCGCGATGCGGCCTACGGCGGGGAAGGCGCCCTTGCGGCCGGCCCAGAACCGCCGGCGCTCGTTCTCGTCGCGGGCCTGGCGGACTTCCGTGGCGCCGCAGGACGACAGCAGGGCCGAGACTCTGGCGATTTCCTCGGCCACATCGGGCCCCGCGCCGTCCAGCTCGCACAGCAGGATGGCGGCGGCGTCCTTGGGGTAGCCCGCGAGCGCGAAGTCCTCGGCGGCGCGCAGGGCCGGGCCGTCCATCATCTCCAGCCCCGCCGGAATGACCCCCTCGGCGATGATCTCGGCGACAGCCTGGGCCGCGACCGCCACATCGTCGAAGGCGGCCAGCAGTACCTGGGTGGTCTCGGGCAAGGGCGTCAGCTTGACGGTGATTTCGGTCACGACGCCCAGCAGCCCCTCGGACCCGGTCATCAGGGCCATCAGGTCAAAGCCCGGCGCGTCATAGGCGTCGGAGCCCAGGTGCAGGACCTCGCCCTCCAGGGTCACGATCTCCAGCTTGAGCAGATTGTGCACCGTCAGGCCGTACTTCAGGCAGTGCACCCCGCCGGCGTTCTCGGCGACATTGCCGCCGATGGAGCAGGCGATCTGGGAGGAGGGATCAGGGGCGTAGAAGAGGCCGAGGTGTGCGACGGCCTCGGAGATCGCCAGGTTGCGCACGCCGGGCTGTACCCGCGCGGTCCGCGCCTGGGCGTCCACCTCCAGTATGCGGCTGAACTTGGCCAGGCTCAGCAGCACGCAACCGGGGTAAGGCAGGGCCCCGCCCGACAGGCCGGTGCCCGCCCCGCGCGCCACCACCGGGACGCCGAGCGCCGAGCAGACCCGCAGGATCGCCTGCACCTGCTCCACGCTCTCGGGCAGGGCGACGACGGCCGGCAGGGAGCGGTAGGCGGCCAGGCCGTCGGTCTCGTAGGGCCGCAGGGCCTCCACAGTCGTCTTCAGCCCCTCGGCTGGCAGCAGGGGCTTCAGCGCCGCGATCAGGCGCGCCGGGTCGACCGGCGGGAAATCGGCGTCGAGGCGGGCGTCGAACTGATCGAGCATCACCCTTCTTGGTCCGGGCGCCGCAGGGGCGTCAATCACTTGGAACGCCGAGCTCAGAAAGACCTCGCAGCCGCCCCCGCCCGCGCTAGAAAGGTCGCAACAAACAAAACGGGAGTTAGGCCATGGATCTGCAACTCAAGGGCAAGACGGTGGTGGTCACCGGCGCGACGCGGGGCATCGGCCGGGCGATCGCCGACCTGTTCGCCGAGGAGGGCGCCAATGTCGCCATCTGCGCCCGCAACGCCGAACAGGTGGCCGAGACCGTCGCGGCCCTAAAGGCCAAGGGCGTCGAGGCCTGGGGCGACGTGGTGGACATCGCCGACGGCGCGGCCCTGAGGGCCTTCGTCACCACGGCCGGCACGACCCTGGGCGGTATCGACATCCTGGTCTCCAACGCCAGCGCCCTGGTCCAGGGCGCGCGGGAGTCCGACTGGAAGGCGATGTTCGACATCGACCTTATGGGGGCGGTCAACGCCTATGAGGCGGCCAAGTCCTTCCTGGAAAAGGCCGGCGAGGAAAAGGGCGACGCCTGCATGATCATCACCTCCTCGGTCTCCGCCGCCGAGGCCACGAGCGCCTCGGCCTATGGCGCCATGAAGGCGGCCCAGATCCACTACGCCAAGGGCCTGGCCAAGGAGGGCGCCGCCAAGCACGTCCGCTGCAACGTGGTCTCGCCCGGCACGGTGTTCTTCGAGGGTGGGGTCTGGGGCAATGTGAAGGCCGGCATGCCGGCCTTCTTCGAGCAGATGATCAAGCGCAACCCGACCGGCCGCATGGCGATCCCGGAGGAGGTGGCCGCGGCCGCCGTCTTCCTGGCCAGCCCGCGCTCGGCCTTCACCACCGGCATCAACATGCTGGTGGACGGCGCCATCAGCGCCCGTGTGAACTACTAGGACCAAGGCCATGGCCTACGACTATTATTCCCTGACCCTGGGCCGTGAGCGCACGGCCCAGAAGGCGCTCTCCGATCACCTGCGCGGGGCCATGGGCGCAGAACTGGCGGCGGTGTTCGCGCCGGTCCTGGGCTTCGCCTCTGACACAGCCCTGGTGCTGGTGAAGGATGCTGGCGGCGCCGCCGCTATCGCCTCGGCGCCGGGAGTGGTCGCCTCCGAACACCACAGCCTGACGCCCACCCTGCGGCCGGCGGACGATGTCCCACCCATGGCCGGCGGCATCTATGTCCACAACTGGTTCACGATCGACGGCGACGCGGTGGACGAGTTCGTGCGCCTGTCGGGCGAGGCCTGGCCCGACTTCGAGGCCCGCTTCGAGACGAAAATCTTCGGCCTGTTCCTGGCCGCCGAGAGCGACGCCGACCGGGTCAGCGGCGCGCGCCGTCTGCTGCTGATGACCCGCTACCGGGACCTCGGAGAGTGGCAGACCTCCCGCGACCCGACCTCGGCGGCGATGCAGGTCTTCGCCCGACGCCGCCAATTGACCCGGGTGTCGCTCGCCCGCGCCTGCCAGCTCATCTCCTGAGGACGCCATGATCGAACAGACCGTCGATATCGCCACGCCACACGGGGCGACCACCACCTTCATCGTCCACCCGGAGCGGGACGGGCCGCACCCGGTGATCCTGTTCTACATGGACGCCCCGGCGATCCGCGAGGAGCTGCGCGACATGGCCCGGCGGCTGGCGACCGCCGGCTACTACATCGTCCTGCCCAACCTCTACTACCGGGCCGGGGTGCTGGAGCTGGGGGGCTTCGCCACCGAGGCCGACCGGGCCCGCATGTTCGAGCTGATGGCGTCGATCAACATCCCACTGGTGATGTCCGACACCGCCGCCCTGCTGACCTATATCGACAGCGATCCCGCGGCCCGGAAGGGCCCCATGGGGGCGGTGGGCTACTGCATGAGCGGCCAGTACGCCATCAACGCGGCGGCCTACTACCCCGACAAGGTCAAGGCCGCGGCCTCCATCTATGGGGTCTCCCTCGTCACCGACGACCATGACAGTCCCCACCTGGCCGCCCAGAAGGTCCAGGGCGAGGTCTATTTCGCCTGCGCCGAGATCGACGCCTATGCGCCGCTGGAGATGGTGGAGGCCCTGGCGCAGTCGGTGACCGCCAACGGGGTCAATGGTGAGGTCGAGCTCTATGCCGGCGTCCACCACGGCTTCGCCTTCCCCCAGCGGCCCGCCTACGACAAGACCGCCGCCGAGCGCCATTGGGAACGCCTGCTGGCGCTGTTCAAGCGCAACCTCTAGCCACGAAAAAGGGCGGCGCCGAAATCGGCGCCGCCCCAGTTGTCGTTCTCAGTCCGCGGCTTAGAAGCGGTATTGCACTTCCACGCCGTAGGTGCGCGGGAAGTTCAGCTTCTGCGTCTGGCGTTGGTTGCCGCTGGAGGACGGCGAGCCGATGGTCGAGCTCTGGATCGCCACCTCGTCGGTCACGTTCTTGACATAGCCGATGATGGTGAAGCGATCCGCGGTGTCCTTCCACAGGGCCCGCACATCCGCCACCGTGTTGGAAGGCGAAGTGTAGCCGTCCTGGGCGAAGATCGTGACCTGCTGGTCGCCGGTATAGGTGGCCGTGGCGCCGAGCGTCAGGCTGCCCGCGTCGAAGTCGAAGGTGTAGTTGGCGCCCAGGTTGAACTTATTCTCAGGCGTCAGGGGCAGGTGATTGCCCACCAGGGTCTGCGGACGGCTGCCATTGGGCAAGACCACGCCGGTGGGACGTGCGCCGGCCTTCAGGGCCTTCGCATCGGCCGTATCGACGAAGCAGCAGCCGGTTTGCAGTTCGGTGTTCAGATAGGCGTAGCTGCCGAAGATCGAGAGGTTTTCGATCGGCGCCCACTGCGCTTCAAGTTCCAGGCCCCAGTTGATGGAGTCGAGGTTCAGGAACTGCGTGCCCGTAGAGCCGGTCGTCGAGTTCAGCACCACGGTGAGCGGAGCCTGGAAGCCCTTGTAGTCGGCGTAGAAGATCGACGAGTTCACCTGAACGCGACCACCGAAGGTCTTTTTCAGTCCGATCTCGTAGTTGTCCACGTATTCCGGATCGGCATAGGGGGACGGCGAGAGACCATTCGACGCGATCCAGCCCCCGGACTTGTAGCCGCGGCTGTAGCGAGCGTAGCCGTTGGTGTCAGAGTCCGGCTGCCACTGCAGACCGATCGTCCCGGACCAGGCCTGGTAGTCGGCCGCCATCTTGCGGCTCAGGCCGCCGGTCGCGACTTGGGTCAGGTTCGAATAGAGGGGATTGGCCGCGCAGCTGGCGATGGTCGGGCCGCCGCAGACCACGAAGGTGGTGAAGTCGACGGCGAGGTCGCCGGCGGCGACGAGCGGCACGCCGCCGGACCGCAGCACGGTCGTGGTGGTCGGGCTGCGCGAGACATAGCGCGCGAAGTCCGTGCCAGTCTTGTCGTCGGTGGTGTAGCGCAGGCCGGCCTGGAGGGTGAGGCTCTCCGTCAGCTTGTATTCGATCTGGGCGAAGGCGGCGTAGGAGTCGACCTGCAGGGTGCCGTCAACCAACAGGTAGTTGCCGTTCGGGTTGGGCGCTGCTGCGCCGCCGGTCGCCAGGTTGATCGGGTTCTGAACCGTCGGATCTCCGAGGACGCGCAGGCCCTGCGGCTGAGAGTATTCCTGATGATACTGATAGATGCCGCCGATCCAGGACAGCGGGCCATCGCTGTTGGAGGACAGGTTGATCTCGTTCGACCACCACTTCTGCTTCTCCTGGTAGAAGAAGCGCTCGCGCGGCGAGACGTTGCTGGCGGTGTAGGCGCCGAACGGCGTCACCGAGGAGACGTTGAACAGGCCCGACCTCGAGGAGCGGTCCTCGTCGCCATTGGTGTTGTAAACGTAGGCTTGATAGCCCGCGATGTACTTCAGGGTCGCCCCGCCCAGATCCCAGGTCATGTCGAAGTTCAGGCGGTGGTGATCGGAGAGTTTGCCCTCCATGGTGTCGTTCATCGCGATGGTGTAGCGGTCGGCGGTCGAGGGATTGACGCCGGCGAAGCCCAGGGTCGGGTTGTAGTAGAGGGCCGAGTTGCCCAGACCGACGACCGAAGTGGTGTCGTAGGGGCTGACCACGGCTTCGTGGATGTTGCCCACGCCGTAGCTGTCGTCCCAGTCGATCTTCCGGTAGCTGAGGCGGGCGGTGATGTTCTCACCGAGGTCAGCTTCGATCTGAGCGTCGATCAAGTAGCGCTTTACGGCGCTAGTGTCCCCGCCCGGCCCATTGTTGTGAATATAGCCTTCATCGCGGCGTTCCAGCGAGCCGCCGATCGAGTAGCGCAGGCCGTCGGTGATCGGGCCGCGCAGCAGGGCCTGGGTCGTCCAGGTCCCGTAATTGCCGACCGAGGCGCGAACTTCGCCGTTGAAGATGTCCGTGGGGCGCTTGGAAATGATGTTCATGGCGCCGCCGATGGAGTTCCGGCCGTAAAGCGTACCCTGCGGACCGCGCAGGATTTCCGTCCGCTCGATGAACAGCGACGGAGTCGAGGCGTCCGACATCGAGTTGGAGAAGATACCGTCCGAATACAGGGCCACCGACGGGTCGGTGCCGATGGAGTTGGTCAGGCGTCCGAAACCGCGGATCGAGATCCGGTCATTGTTGGTGTAGGCCATGCTGGGGCTGACGCGCGCCAGGTCCTCGACAGTGGCGACGCCCAGAAGGTCGCGCTTTTCACTGGTGTAGGCGGTGATCGCCACCGGCACGTCCTGCAGGCTGGCTTCACGCTTTTCAGCGGTGACCACCAGTTCCTCGATCATGAACGGAGCGGCGCCCGCTTGCGCCATGGCCGAACCGGCCGAAGCCAGAGCGACGGCGGAGACGCCGGCGACCAGCGCGCTCCGCATAAGCAGAGAATTCTTCATCCTAGTACCTCCCAACGCGTCCGGAGCTCTTGTACGGCTCTCGGCGGCAATACTTCGAGATAGCAGACTCGAACGGCGTTCGGATAGAGGTGAATTTGTGTGTAAAATCAATGCGGCGCTTGACCTTGGGTAACCGTCTCACCCGTTGTCAGTTGAAAATTGACCATACTCTTGCGCGCGCATGTCAATAAAACAACGTTCTACCAACATTCACCTCCCTAAAGCCGGGAATTGACGAAGCGACGTTATCTGAACCTGACCACGGGAAGGCCCGACCGCGAAAAGAATTTGCGCCGGCGGGCGGGACAGCAAAACGCCGCCCCCAGATTGGGGGGCGGCGTGATTATTGCGCGATACTGTCAGAATTTGGCAGTGATCAATAACGGGTAGGAATGATCACCTTCATGCTCTCGTAGCCCTTCACGAAGCTGGAATAGACCCGCTTCGGCTCGGCGACGACCTGGATGTCGGGGAAACGCGCCAGGATTTCTTCCCAGATGATCTTCAGCTGAAGTTCGGCCAGGCGGTTGCCCACGCAACGGTGGATGCCGAAGCCGAAGGAGATGTGCTGGCGGGGACGTTCGCGGTCGATGATGTAGGCGTTCGGGTTCTCGATCACCTCGTCGTCGCGGTTGCCCGAGACGTACCACATGACGACCTTGTCGCCCTTTTTGATGGTCTTGCCGCCGATGTCGAAGTCGCGGGTGGCGATGCGGCGCATGTGGGCCAGCGGGGTCTGCCAGCGGATGGTCTCGGAGACCATCGACGGGATCAGGCCCGGGTTTTCCCGCAGCTTCCTGTACTGGTCGGGGTTCTGATTCAGCGCCAGCACCGAGCCGGTGATGGTGTTGCGGGTGGTGTCGTTGCCGCCGACGGTCAGCAGCACGACGTTCCCGAAGTACTCGCGCGGCTCCATGTTCCGGGTGGCCTCGCCATGGGCAAGCATGGAGATCAGGTCACCGGCCGGGGGCGCGTTGACCCGCTCGTTCCACAGCTTGGTGAAATAGGCGTGGTACTCGACGAAGATCTCCATCTTCTGCTCGATGGTGTCGATCAGGCCCTGGCCCGGCGCCGCGGTGACCACGTCGGACCAGTAGGTCAGCTTGCGGCGGTCTTCCTGCGGCATGTCGAACAGGGTCGCCAGGGTCATGGCGGTCAGTTCCATGGAGACCTTGTCGACCCAGTCGAACTCCTCGCCGATCGGCAGGCTGTCGAGGATCTTGCTGGCGCGTTCGCGGATCAGCGGCTCCAGGATGGCCAGGTTCATCGGCGAGACCGCCGGGCTGACCGTCTTGCGCTGCACGTCGTGCTTGGGCGGGTCCATGGCGATGAACATCGGCAGGGGGCCTTCGCCGGCCGTCTGATTGGCGATGGTGATGCCGCCCTCGGAGGAGAAGGCCTCGTGGTTGGTGTCCACGGTCATGATGTCGTTGTACTTGGTGATCGACCAGTACGGGCCGAACTCGTGCTCGGCGGTGTAGTGGACCGGGTCTTCCTTGCGCAGGCGCTCGAAGATCGCCCAGTGCGCGTCCTGGCGGAACAGTTCGGGCTGGGCCGGATCCAGCAGTTCCAGAGGCGTGGCGTAGACTTTCGCGCGCACGTCGCTGTTCAGGTCGATCGATCCGTCGCTCATGTCCGTTCCTCCGGTTGACCTGCCATTGGCGGAAAATGACGCCTGCGTCAACTTGAGACGGCGCCGGCGGATCACAAGGCCTCGTGATAGGCCCCCAGAAGCGGCCTCCGCCTAAACCTTCGCCGGGGCCATCCTCGGGGAGAGCAGGTGCACAGACAGCAGGGCCAGGAAGTAGATGCAGCCGCAGACCGCGAAGATCGGGCCATAGCCGCCAGCGGACTCCAGCACCTGGCCCACCGACTTGGCCATCACCATGCCGCCGATCCCGCCCAGCATGCCGCCGATGCCGATGACCGAACCCACGGCGCTTCGGGGGAAGACGTCGCCGGGCAGGGTGTAGAGATTGGCCGAGAACGCCTGGTGCGCGGCGGCCACGAGGCCGACCACGGCGGTCGCCGTCCACAGGTCGTCGATCTGGGTGATGAAGAAGTAGGGCAGGGTGGCGAAGGCGCAGACCAGCATGGTCATCTTGCGCGAGAAGTTCAGGCTGCGCCCGGCCTTCATCAGCCGCGAGGACATCCAGCCACCGCCGACGCTGCCGACGTCGGAGATGAGATAGACCGCCGCCAGCACCAGGCCGAACGTGGTGACGTTCAGGTCGAAGGTCTTCTTGAAGTAGTCCGGGAGCCAGAACAGTAGCATCCACCAGACCGGATCGATCAGGAACTTGCCCAGCGCGTAGGCCCAGGTCTCCCGCTTGGTGGCCACCTTCAGCCAGCTGACCTTCTGGTCGGAATCCTCGGGGTCGGAGCGGATGTGGGCGAGCTCGGCGGCGTTGACCTTGGGCTCCTTTTCCGGCGACCGGTACATGACCAGCCAGGCCACGATCCACAGCATGCCGATCACGCCGGTGATGATGAAGGCCGCGCGCCAGCCGTAGGCCAGCATGATCATCGGGGCGACCAGGGGGGTGATCACCGCCCCGATATTGGCGCCGGCGTTGAAGATCCCGGTGGCGAAGGCGCGCTCCTTCTTGGGGAACCACTCGGTGACGGCCTTGACCCCGCCGGGGAAGTTGCCGCCTTCACCGATCCCCAGCAGGACGCGGACCAGGAAGAACTGGTTCAGGGTGCTGGCGCCGGCGTGGGCGATATGGGCCAGCTGCCAGATGATGAAGGCCGTGGCGTAGCCGATCTTGGCGCCCACCCGGTCCACGAAGGCCCCGAACAGCAGGTAGGAGGCGGCGTATGCCGCCTGAAAATAGAAGACGATGTCGGCGTAGTCGGTCTCGCTCCAGCCCATCTCGTCGGACATGAAGGGCTTGAGCACCCCCAGCATCTGCCGGTCGACATAGTTGATCACCACGGCGGTGAAGAGCAGGGCGCAGATCACCCAGCGGCGGCGGGTCATCTTGCCGTCCGCCGTGGCGGCGGGCCCGGTGTCGGTGGTGGTGGTCATGGACAGAACGCCCTTTTGTTTCTTCGCCTTGGCGACATCTCTTGAACCCCCGCGCCGTCGCCGAGCGCGGGAGATTGTCTCGTCAGGTCGCGGGCTTGGCCGGGTAGGCCACGCACGCGATCTCGCCGTAGCCCTCGAAGCGCACGGCGCCCTTCTCGCCCGCGGCGATGTCATGGATGCCGGCCGCCGCGCCGGTGCAGATGTACATGCCGGCCTTCAGCGGACGGCCGCGCCGGGCGGTGTGCTCGGCCAGGAAGCGGATGGATTCCACCGGCCCGCCCGGCAGGATGAAGGCGCCGCCCTGGCCCACGACCTTGCCCTCGATCACGGTCTCGCAGCGCAGATCGTCCAGCCGGCGTTCGCGCCAGTCGGCGATCTCCGCCCCCACCATCAGGCCGGCGTTGTTGCCGAAGTCGGAGACCACCACGGTGGGGCCCAGGAGGTTGATGCTGGCCAGCGGGCTGCCCGCCGGCTCCATGCCCATGTGCAGGGCGGCGATCAGGTCGGAGGCCTCCTGCGCGGTCCAGGTCAGCTTGTCGGCCGGGGCGTCGAAGGCGATGCGCGCCACATACTCGGCCTCCACGGCCGCGAACCCGCCTTCGAAGACCGGGAAGGGGGTCACCTCGCCGGGCTTAACGTGCCACAGCGACTTGGCGAAGATCGGGCCGCAGATGCGGTTGCTGTTCAGGCGCGCCTCGTGTTCGGGCGGCACCCGCCCGACTTTCCAGCCGACCACCTCGTCAGGCCACAGCGCAAGCGCCGCGTCCTGCACGCGATAACCGGTGGCGAGGTCGCTGGGCACGGGGCCGGGAAAGTCTGGAAGGGCGGCGGCCGACAGGCGCGCGCGGACGAACCGCGCCGCCACGTCGTCCGTGGGAAAGCCATCGGCCGTGCTTGCCGCCGGAACGCTCACGCGGAATCGCCTCCCCACTCCCTCGCCCCCGAAAGGCGCTGTTGTCTCTAGAGGAAACCGGTGTCATTTTCAAATCAAGTCCCAAATTCGCAATTTTGGGGACATCAGGGAGAACCTCATGGGCATCCGTCTCGCCATCGCCGCGGCGCTTTCCATCCTGCTGGCCGCCGGCGCCGGCCAAGCCGCAGAGCCCCTGGCCTTTCCGGGCGCGCAGGGCTGGGCGGCGACGACCCCCGGTGGGCGCGGTGGCCGGATCATCAAGGTCACGACGCTTGCCGGCGACGGCCCTGGCTCCCTCCGCGAGGCCGTGGAGGCCAAGGGGCCGCGCATCGTGGTCTTCGAGGTGGGCGGTGTGATCGACCTGGATCGCAAGACCATCAAGGTCACCGAGCCTTTCCTGACCATCGCGGGCCAGACGGCGCCCTCGCCGGGCGTCACCCTGATCCGCGGCGGCATGGATATCGGCGGCCACGACGTGGTGATCCAGCACATCCGCGTGCGCCCCGGCGAGGCCGGTCAGGCCAAGAAGAGCGGCTGGAACGAGGACGCCATCTCCACCGCCGGCGCGGCCTGGAACATCATCGTCGACCACTGCACCCTGACCTGGGCCAGCGACGAGAACCTCTCGGTCTCAGGCCCCCGATTCACCGGGAACACGCCGGAGGAATGGCGTGCGGGCACCAGCCGCCGCATCACCTTCTCCAACAACATCATCGCCGAGAGCCTGGCCCACTCGACCCACGACAAGATCGAGCATTCCAAGGGCACCCTGGTCCATGACAACGTCACCGACCTGCTGATCGTGGGCAATCTGTACGCCCACAATTACGAGCGCAGCGCGCTGTTCAAGGGCGGGGTCCACGCGGTGATGGCCAACAACCTGATCTACGATCCAGGCCAGCGCGCGGTGCACTACAACCTGCAGGCCGAAGAGTGGGGCAGCCGTCCCTTCCAGGTCGGCAAGATCGTGGCGGTGGGCAACGCCCTGCGGGCCGGGATCGACACCCCGGTCGACCAGATCGCCTTCTTCCAGCTCGGCGGCTATGGCGACGTGGAGTACCACGCCCGCGACAACATCGCCGTGGACAGCATCGGTCGGCCCCTGCCCATGCTCGGGCGCTACACCACCTCGCCGGCCAGGATCATCGAGGTGAAGACCCCGCCGGTCTGGCCGCAGGGCCTGGAGCCCATGCCCGCCACCGCCGTGCAGCAGAGCGTGCTGATGACCGCCGGCGCCCGTCCCTGGGACCGCGACTATGACGACGTCCGCCTGATCGCCGACGTGGCCGAGGGGCGTGGCCGGATCATCGATTCCGAGAACGACCTGCACGGTTATCCTACCCAGACCCCCACCCGGCGGCCCTTCAACGAGGCCGATTGGAGCCTGGACGACATGACCCCCAGGCGGCCCGAGGTGCTGGACTCCGGGACCAAGGCGCGGGGCACCTAGAGGCGGGCCCCGGATCGTTGTCGAAGCTCGGGGCCAGGAGTAACTCGTCGGCCTGATCGGACCCCCGACAGGTCCGCTTGGCGCGACGCCGCGGCGCGGGTTATGACACCGGGACAAGAATGAGGACATTTCCCCCGTGGCGGCACGCGATCCAGGCTCCGACAAGACCAAGCGGCACACCATCAACGACGTCGCCCGCCTGGCCGGGGTGTCGAAGAAGACGGTCAGCCGGGTCATCAACGAGAGCCCCTTCGTCAAGGAGGAGACCCGCAAGGCGGTCCTGGAGATCATGCGCGAGACGGGCTACGTCCCCGATCCGCAGGCCCGCGGCCTGGCCTTCCGCCGCTCCTTCCTGGTGGGGCTGATCTACGACAACCCCAACCCCCAGCACACCATCAGCCACCAGCAGGGCCTGCTGGACGCCATGGCCGGCTCCGGATTCGAGCTGGTGGTTCGCCCGGTGGACCGCAACTCGCCCCGCCTGCTGGCCGACATGCGCGACTTCGTGGAGCGCCAGAAACTGTTCGCCGTGGTCCTGCCCTCGCCGGTGTCGGAGGACGAGAAACTGGCCGCCCTGCTGCGCGAGCTGGACGTCCCCTATGTGCGGATCGGCTCCGTCGCCCTCGACGAACCCGACCGCATGCTGGTCAGCCACGACGGCCGCGGCGCGGCCCAGGCCGCCCGCCACCTGGCCGACCTCGGCCATACCCGCATCGCCCTGATCTCCGGGCCCCCCACCTTCCGCTCCTCGATCGAGCGCAAGAAGGGCTTCGAGGAAGGCCTGGCCGAAGCCGGCCTGACGCTGTCCCCCGATCTCGCCAAGATCGGCGCCTACACCTATGAGAGCGGCGTCAACGCCGCCCTGGAGCTGTTCGCCCTGGAGGCCCGCCCCACGGCCATCTTCTGCCTCAACGACGAGATGGCCACCGGCGTCTACACCGCCGCCCGCGAAGCCGGCCTGCGCATCCCCGAGGACGTCTCGGTGGTGGGCTACGACGACGCCCCCATCGCCGTGCGCCTCTGGCCGCCGATGACATCGGTGCGCCTGCCCCTGCGCGACATGGGCCGGATGGCCGGCGAGATGCTGGTGCCCAACGCCCTGCGCGAGAAGCGGGCGGACGCCCACGAGGTGCAGCCGCAGCTGGTGGTGCGGGGGTCTACGGGGAAGGTGGGGTAGGGGTTACTCGGCCTCGGGCGCCAAGGGTTCCAGCGCCGCGATCAGGGGTTCCAGATGGTCCCTCGCCACTGCCCAGACCACGTCGAGACGCACCTCGGCGTAGCCGTGGATCAGCCGATGACGCATACCGGTGATCTCGCGCCAGGCGACCTCGGGATGGGCCGCCCGCAAGTCCTCTGAAACCTTGCCCGCCGCCTCGCCGATCACCTCCAGCGACCGGATCACTGCATTCTGATGCAGGCGGCTGACCATGAAACCAGCCTCGTCGAGGTCCCCCAGGAACGCGCCGACGTCGCGGGCGGCGATCAGGATGTCGAGCACAAGGGCGGCGTCACGATCGGCCTCAACCATAGACCGCCTGGGCCTCGGTCAGGATGCGGCGGCGGCGGATGAAATTGCGGCTGGCCTCTACGGCCTCGCGCTCCACCAGATCCACGGGGCGGCCAAGCAGGGCTTCCAGATCGGCCTTCAGGTCGCTGAACGCCGCCAGCTTGAAGCCGGGCGCGAAGGTCACCAGAAAATCGGCGTCGCTGCGGGCTGGATCAAAGTCGTGGCCCCGCGCGGCCGACCCGAACACCTCCAGCCGCGCCACCCCGTGGCGTCGGCAGAGCGACGCAAAATCCTGACGGGCGATGTCGGCGTGCATGGCGCGCCTCCGGGTGAAGGTCGAGGTTGCAGTGTAGCACAGGTGCGCGGATGCGTCTCAGAGGGCCGGACGCTCGGGGAGCGGTTCGGTGTCCCGGCCTTGTCCTGGGTCGCAGCAGCGCCGACAGAGGGGTCCTAGGCGCAAGCCTCGGATGACGGTGTTGGGAGCGGGCGAGACGGGGAAGACACCGCGACGGGAGCACGGTTCACCGGTACGTAGGCCTTCGGTCTTCCAACCGCGCGAGGCGCCATGATCCCTGACTGCACCCATGAGTCGGCGCCGCACACCTCAACCCGCAAGGCAGGTTAGCGCCTTTGACGGTCCTCCGCGTCATCCTCGCCGACCAGCTCTCCACCCGGCTGGCGGTCGTAGCGGCCGCCGACAAGGAACACGACGTCTTCCTGATGGCCGAGGTGATGGCCGAGGCGTCGTACGTGAACCACCACGTCAAGAAGATCGCCTTCCTGTTTTCCGCCATGCGCCACTACGCCCAGGCCCTGCGGGCGGCGGGGTATCAGGTGCGCTATGTGGCGCTGGAGGATGCGGGGAACAGCCAGAGCCTGCAGGGCGAGATCCTGCGGGCGGTGGCGGACCTGGCGCCTGACCGGGTGGTGGTCACCGAGCCGGGGGAGTGGCGGCTGCGGGAGGGGTTCGAGGCGCTGAAGCTGGCCCTGCCGGTCGAACTCGACATCCTGCCCGACACGCGGTTCCTGTGCTCGCACGACGCGTTCAACGCCTGGGCTGGCGACCGGCGCGAGCTGCGGATGGAGTACTTCTACCGCGAGATGCGCAAGCGCCACGAGGTGCTGATGGAGCCGGACGGCAAGCCGGCCGGGGGCCGCTGGAACTTTGATACGGAGAACCGCAAGCCGCCCAAAGCGGGGCTCAAGTCTCCGCCGCGCCTGAGCTTCAAGAAGGATGCGATCACCTGCGAGGTGCTGGAGCTGGTGCGGCGGCGGTTCCCGGACGGCTATGGGCGGCTGGAGCCTTTCCACTTCGCGGTGACGCGGCGCCAGGCCCTGCGCGAGCTGGACCACTTCATCGCCCATGTGCTGCCGGGGTTCGGCGACTATCAGGACGCCATGGTGGCGGGCGAGCCCTGGCTGCGCCACTCCCTGCTGGCGGCCTATATCAATGCGGGCCTGCTCTATCCGCTTGAGGTCTGCCGCAGGGCCGAGGCGGCCTACCGGGAGGGCCAGGCGCCGCTGAACGCCGCCGAGGGCTTCATCCGCCAGATCCTCGGCTGGCGGGAGTTCGTGCGCGGGGTCTACTGGCGGTTCATGCCGGGCTATCTGGAACAGAACGCGCTCGAAGCCCACGAGCCGCTGCCCTGGTTCTACTGGAGCGGCGAGACGCGCATGGCCTGCGTGCGCGAGGCCCTGGCCCACACCTATGACCACGCCTATTCGCATCACATCCAGCGGCTGATGATCACCGGAAACTTCGCTTTGCTGGCGGGCCTGGCGCCCAAGGCGGTGCACGAGTGGTACCTGGCGGTCTATGCCGACGCCTATGAGTGGGTCGAGGCGCCCAACACGCTCGGTATGGCCCTGCACGCCGATGGCGGGGTGCTGGCCTCCAAGCCCTATGCGGCCAGCGGCGCCTATATCCGCAAGATGAGCAACTACTGCCAGGGCTGCGCCTATGACCCCACCGTGGCGGTCGGGGACCGGGCGTGCCCGTTCAACGCCCTCTACTGGGACTTCATGGCCCGCCACCGCGAGCGGTTCAGCCACAACGCCCGCATGCCCTTCGTCTATGCCACCTGGGATAGGATGGGGGTCGAGCGGCAGGCCGGTCTGCGGGATCAGGCGCAGCACCACCTGACCGCCATGCGCGAGGGACGACTGTGAAGGGCGTGGCCAAGGCCGACCTGCCCACCAAGCTGTGCGCGGTGTGCGGGCGGCCTTTCACCTGGCGCAAGAAGTGGGCGAAGGTGTGGGACGAGGTTCGCTACTGCTCGGACGCCTGCCGCGGGCGGCGAAGCGGGGAAACCTGACGGGCGCACCTCTCAGGATAGGGCCTCTGCGATGTTCGATTCAAAGCTGCGACCGTGGATCGATCCGCCGCTGAACCGCTTGGGGCTGGCCCTGGCGCGGCGGGGGATCACGGCCGACCAGGTGACCGTGGCGGGCGCGGTGGCGGGCGGCGTGGCGGGGTTGGCCATCGGGTTGCAGCAGCCGCTGGCGGGGCTGGCGCTGATCGCGCTGAGCCGGCTGCTGGACGGCCTGGACGGGGCGATCGCGCGGGCCACCCGGCCCACGGACTTCGGCGGCTATCTCGACATCCTGTGCGACTACGTCTTCTACCTGGCCGTACCCCTGGGGTTCGGGCTCGCCGAGCCGGCGCATCTGCCCTACGCCCTGGCCCTGGTGGCCAGCTTCACCCTGACCGCCGTGAGCTTCCTGGCCTATGCGACCCTGGCGGCCAAGCGCGGGCTGGAGAGCGTGAGCCACGGCGCCAAGAGCTTCTTCTATAGCACCGGCCTGGCCGAGGGCGCCGAGACCATCGCGGCCTTCGTGCTGATGTGCCTGTTTCCCGCCGCGTTCCCGGTGATCGCCAGCCTGTTCACGGTCCTGTGCCTGCTGACCGTGGTTCAGAGGAGTCTGATCGCCCGGGCCGAGTTCCGCCAAGACCGCTAGATCGTACCGACGCGCCTGCCTGGTTGACGGCAGACCCCGTCGCCCTTCCAACTGCACTATGGAAACCCGGGGCCGAGATCATGAGATTTAACCTTGCGCGGCTGTCGCTGGCCGTTTCCCTGCTGATCCCCGTCTATTTCATGGCCGCGGCCCTGGGGGTGAAGTTCGGCCTGTGGCCCTGGCAGTTCGGACTGGGGGTGCTGATCGCGAAGTTCGCCCTGCCGGTTTTGGGGATCGGCCTGGCCCTGGCCCTGATCGCCCTGATCGCCTGCCTGGTCCGCGCGCCCCGGCGGGGCTGGGCCATCGCCCTGGCGGCGCTGCTGATCCCGGCGCTGGGGGGCGGCTACCTGGCCACGGTGCGGGCGCGGGGCGCGGCCATTCCGCCGATCCACGACATCGCCACCAACGTGGTCGACCCGCCGATCCACTCGGCGAGGGTGCTGGCGGACCGCCAGGCGCAGGGGGCCAATCCGGTCAACGCGCTGAGTGCGAAGATGTCGACGCTGAAGCCCTATCAGGCGCCGCAGTTCGCGGCCCTGGGCCCACGGACCCTGGGCGAGGTCGGGCAGGCTGCCTATCCGGCCGTCAAGACGCTGGCGGTGTCGGCGACCCCCGCTGCGACCTATGACGCCGCGCAGGCGCAGGCCCGCGCCGAGGGCTGGACGCTCGCGGCCGGTGCGCCGAGCTCGGGGGTGATCGAGGCGACGGCGGAGACCTTCTGGTTCGGCTTCAAGGACGACGTGGCCGTGCGTGTCCGGCGCGCCCCCGACGGCGAGGGTTCGCTCGTTGATGTGCGCTCCACCTCGCGGGTGGGGCTGAGCGATCTGGGGGCCAACGCCGCCCGTATCGAGGCCTATCTGGCGGGGCTGTCGAAGCGGTTGGCGAAGGGGTGAGGTCCGACCGGCAGTGACGGGGGTCCGCAGGCTGGCCCTGGTGGGCGCGGGCCATGCGCATCTGCACATCATCCACCACCTCGATCGCCTGCGGGCGGCCGGTGTCGAGCCGACCCTGATCGCGCCGCGTCAGTTCCACTATTCGGGCCTGGCCACCGGCGTGCTCTCGGGCGCCCTCGAGGTGGCGGCGGCGCGCGTCGACGTGGGCGCGCTGGCGGCGCGACTGGGGGTGGCTTACCTTGCCTGCGAGGCGTCGGACATCGACCTGGCCCGGCGGCGCCTGATCCTGGACGACGGGACAGAACACGAATTTGACCGGCTCTCCCTCAATGTGGGGAGCGTCACCCGAGACCGCCGGGGCCTGGCGGCGGATCCCGGCGTCTGGACCGCCAAGCCCCTGGACAGGCTGCTTGACCTCCGGAGCGCGATCGAAAGGTTCCTGCGGGCCAGGGGCCGCTCTCCCAGCGTTGTCGTGGCCGGGGGCGGACCGTCGGGATTTGAGATCGCCGCCGCGCTGGCCGGGCTTCTGGAGCGTCACCGCGTGGTTCCAGATGTGAGCCTGGTGGGCGCGGCGTTCGGCTGGGCGCCGGCGGCGCCGATCACCCGGCTGACGCGCTCCCTGGCTCGGCGCGGCGTGGTGGTCCTGCCGGGCGAGGTCCTGGTGCGGGCGGGTGACCACTGTGTGCTGTCAGAGGGCGCGCAGCGGCCCTGCGACATGCTGGTGCTGGCCACCGGCCTGGAGGCTGCGCCGATCATCGCGGCCCTGGGATTGCCGGTGGACGGCCGCGGACGCCTGCGGGTCACGCCCGAATTGCGGTCGATCAACGACGAGGGTGTCTTCGCCGCCGGCGACTGCGGCGTGATCGACCTTGAGCCTAGGCCGATGGCCGGCGTCTTCGGCGTGCGGGCCGCGCCGACCCTTTTGTGCAACCTCACGGCGACAGCGGCCGGCGGCCTCGAGCCCTATCTTCCGCAGCGGCGGTGGCTTTCGATCATGGACCTTGGCGACGGCTCGGGCCTGGCGCTGCGCGGACGGTTCTGGTGGCAGGGGCGCAGCGCCCTGTGGCTCAAGCGCCGCCTGGACGTCGGGTTTGTCGCGCGGGTCAGGCGAACCGCTTGAGGATCGACACCAGCATCCGTGTCCGGTCGGAAAACAGGGCCGGTGTGTACCACTGGCCGGCCAGCCGCTTGCCGATCTCGCTGCGGACCGGATAGGGCGCGATGGCGCTGGTCATCTGACTGAGTTTCAGCCGCGACGACAACATCAGCGCCCAGATGTGAATGTGATCGCCGGCATGTCGCCCCACGATGGTGACGCCCAGCACCTTGCCCTTGCTGGTGGTGACCAGCTTGCCGAAGCCGCGGGTGTCGCCCTCCGCCTGGGCCCGGTCGTTGTCGGTGAATTCGAACGTCTCGACCCGAATGCTGTCGCCGTGGGCCTTGCGCGCCTCGTCCTCATTGATCCCGATGGCCGCGAGTTCAGGGTCCGCATAGGTCACCCTTGGGACCTGTAGGTCGTCGGCGTCGACGGGCAGGGCGAAGATCGCGCGGCGGACCACCAGGCCCGCATGAGCGCCGGCCAAGTGGGTGAACTGTCCGCGGCCGGCAGCGTCCCCGACGGCGTAGACCCGACGGTTGCTGCTGCGCAGGGACTTGTCGGTTCGAATGCCGTTGCGGTCGTAGGCCACCCCCGCACGATCGAGGTCGAGCGTTTCCAAGGCCGGCTGGCGGCCCACCGCCACCAGCAGGTGGGAGCCTGTAATGGCGCGTTCGCCCGCCTCGGACTGCACGATGACCGTCGGCCCCGCCTCCACCCGCACGGCCTTGTGTCCGCCCAGCAGCTCGATCCCGTCGGCCTCGAGCTGGTCGATGACGGCCTGGGCCGCGCCGCGGTCCTCGCGGCCGAGGACTTCGCCGGCCTCGATGATGACCACCTCGGCGCCCAGCCTGCGGAAGGCCTGGCCCAGCTCGATCCCGATAGGCCCGCCGCCAAGCACGATCAGCCGTTCCGGCAGCGCCTTCAGGTCGAACACCGTCTCGTTGGTGAGATAAGGGACCTGATCGAGTCCCGGGATCGGCGGAACCGCGGCCCGCGACCCGGTGGCCACGACGATCTTGCGACCCACGACCCGGACGCTTTCGCTGGCCACGGTGCGGGCGTCCACGAACCGGGCGGATTCGCGCACCACGGTGACCCCCAAGCCTTCAAACCGAGACTGGCTGTCGACCGGGGCGATGGTGGCGATGGTGGCGTGAACGTGGGCCATCACGCGGGTGAAATCGACCGTCACGCCTTCGGTCGTCACACCAAGCCGGCCACCTGGGCGGGCGTCGTGGGCGGCGGTGGCGGCGGCGATCAGGGCCTTGGAGGGGACGCAGCCATAGTTGAGGCAGTCCCCACCCATCTCGCCCTTTTCGAACAGTACGACCTTCAGGCCGAGCTGGGCCGCGCCGGCGGCGACGGAAAGCCCGCCAGAGCCGGCGCCGATGACCACGATATCGGCCCGCATCTTTGCGATCTTGCTCATAGCGCCGGGCCCGATCTGGCGCGATGCCGCTGGAACAGGGTCGTCCCGAGGGAGAGGAGGCCGAGGGCGACCAGCGGCAGCAGGATCTTCGGCTCGAAGATCACGCCCAGATCGGGGGTCTCTCCCCGGGACAACAGTTCTCCGATGCCGGCGCCTATGCCGCTGTAGATGAAGGTGGCGGGCATGATGCCGAAGAACGTCGCCAGGGCGTAGGCTCGCAACGGCGCATGGGCCAGGGCGGCGGCCACGTTGACCAGCCAGAACGGGGCAAGAGGGATCAGACGCAGGGTGAGGATGTAGCCGAAGGCGCCCGCCTGAACACCGTCGATCACCGCCTTCAGGCGGCCCCCGGAAGCTTCCGCGCGATCCCGAAGCGTCTGGCCGAGGGAGGTCCTCACCGCATAGAAGACCAGCACCGCACCGATGGTGGCGCCTATAACCGTGGCGGCTCCGCCCAGCCAGGTTCCGAACAGGTATCCGCCCGTCAGGGTCAGGATGGTGGCGCCCGGCAGGCTGACCGCCGTGGCCACGGCATAGATCACCACGAAGGCCGCCAGGGCGAGGGGTAACCGCTCCGTCACCAGCTGACGCAGGGCGGCCTCATTGGCCTGGAGCGCTTCGAGGCTGATGTAGCGCGTGACCCCGCTGGCCAACATGGCGCCGACGGCGACCAGCAGCAGCAACAGGGGGAGATACCGTTTGACGTGGCCCATTGGATCTCCGGTGGCGCGTTGAACACCCCGTCATAGGGTAAGCTGACGCTGTGATCGACTCATCGCAGCGCTTCGCCGCCCATAGGGCCCGCTATCGCGGCCTCACGGTCACCTGGCGGGCGCCCAAGGGCTACGCCGACTGGACATCGCTCTCGAACTCTGGCGCCTAGCGCGCACTTGGCTCGGCGCCAGTTCGGGCGACTTCAGGGATGTGAGACACGTGAACAGGATTGAGGCGCTGGCGCAGCTGACTGGCCAGGGGCTGCCCTATGAGCTGACCGAGATCGAGGCGTTGGGCCGCCGGGTGCGGGCCTTCGCCAATGCGCCGGTCAACCTGCGAGCCCTGTTCGAAGCCGGGCGGAGCGACCTGCCGTTCATCGTCTATGAGGACGAGCGGCTGACATTCGAACAGGCGTGGGCGCAGTCGCAGCGGCTGGCGGCGGCGATGGTGGCCGACTATGGCGTGGGCAAGGGCGACCGGGTCGCCATCTCCATGCGCAACTATCCGGAATGGATCCTCGGCTTCATGGCGGCGACCTCGATCGGGGCGATCGCGGTGGCGATGAACGCCCTGTGGCAGCCGCACGAGATGGAATACGGGCTGAAGGACTCCGGCGCCAAGCTGCTGCTGGCCGACCAGGAGCGGCTGGACCGGCTGGCGGCCTGCGAGGCGCAGCCCGAGGGCCTGTCGGTGATCGCGGTGCGGGCGACCTCGCCCCTGGCGGCGGGCGTGCGCAGCTATGGCGAGGTGATGGCCGGCGCGGGTGAGGCGCCGCCGGCGCGCGAGGTCGGCCCCGACGACGACGCCATCATGCTCTATACCTCAGGCTCGACCGGGCATCCCAAGGGGGCGGTCTCCACCCACCGCAACATCATGTCGGCCCTGCTGTCCTGGGAGCTGGACGCCCAGGCGGGCATGCTGGCCGGGTTCGCGCCCGTGGTGGGCGGACCGCAGCCGGCGGCGCTGCTCTCGATCCCGCTGTTCCACGTCTCGGGCCTGCATGTCAGCCTGCTGCAGAGCTTCCGCGCCCAGCGCCGCCTGGTCTGCATGTACAAGTGGGACCCGGCCCGCGCCGTCGAGATCATTGAGCGCGAGCGCATCACCGGCTTCAACGGCCCGCCGGCGGTGACCGGAGACCTGGTGGAGATCGCGAGGCGCGAGGGCCGTGACCTGAGCTCGCTGATGGCCGTCGGCGGGGGCGGGGCGAGCCGCGCGCCGGAACAGGTCCGCGCCATCGACAAGGCCTTCCCCAACGCCGCCCCCAACACCGGCTGGGGCATGACCGAGACCAACGCCATCGGCACCAGCATCGCCGGCGCCGACTACCTGGCCCATCCGGCCAGCTCGGGGCGGGTGTCAGGCGTGCTGGACATCCGCATCGTCGATGAGGCGGGCGTTGAGCAACCCCGCATGGCGCGGGGCGAGCTGCAGATCCGCGGCGCCTCGATCATGCGCGGCTACTGGAACCGGCCCGACGCCAACGCCGAGACCTTTGTCGACGGCTGGATGCGCACCGGCGACGTGGCCTATGTGGACGAGGACGGCTTCGTCTACATCGTCGACCGCATCAAGGACCTGGTGATCCGCGGCGGGGAGAACATCGGCTGCGGGGCGGTGGAGGCTGCGATCCTGGAGCATCCCGAGGTGCTGGAGGCCAGCGTCTACGGCGTGCCGGACGAACGGTTGGGCGAGGAGGTGGGGGCGACGATCCATGCCCGTTCGCCCATCGACGAGGCCGAGCTGCGGGCCTTCCTCGAGCCGCGTCTGGCCCGGTTCGAAATCCCCCGATACTTCCATTTCGCCACCGAACCCTTGCCACGCATCGCCTCTGGCAAGATCCTCAAGCGGCAACTGCGGGACGAGGCGGCCGCGCGCTGGGGCTGAGCCTCGTCGAGAGAAGGAGCTGCCGATGGTCAGGGCCGCCTGTCACTGTGGCGCCGTGCGTATCATCCTGGAGCCGGCGCCGGCCTGGGTGCTGGATTGCAACTGTTCGATCTGCCGCCGCTACGGCGTGCTCTGGGCCTACCGCTCCGATCCCATCGGCAAGACCGAGCTCAGCGTGGAGCTCGTCCAGGGCGAGGACGCGGTTGAGGCCTATATCTGGGGCGACCGGTGGATCGGTTTCTGGCGCTGCAAGGCCTGCGGCTGCGTCACCCACCACACCGCCCTGGACCAACCCTCGACGATCCGCGCGGTCAACGCCCGCATGTTCGTGAACTTCGATCCCGCCAGCGTGATCCTCCACCGGAGCGACAACGCCCACACCGGCGCCTTCTGGACCCGGCCGGACGCCCCGATCCGGCAGGGCGGCCAGCCGCCGATGGACCCGCCCGGGCCTGACGACTGGCGCTAGGGAGGCAGGAGGGCTGTGGCGGGCGACTGATCCTCCTGAAGACGCCCCGGCGCCGGCCGCGACCTGGGTGACGTTCAACGCCTAGCGTGGCGGTCCAGGCGGTCACATTCCCTTGGCGATCGGCATGCCGCCCGGAGGCGGCCCGACGCCGCCAAGCCCCTGCAGCATCTGCTGGGCCTTCTGGGCGACCGGTTGCGGCGCCTTTTCCGGAGTGTTCTCGGAGAGCTGGTAGACCCAGTTCACGAAGATGCCGAAGAAGGCGAGGGAGACCACCAGGATCAGCAGGCCGGTGACCGAGGAGCGCAGGGAAATCTTCCCACGCTCCAGGCTGAGCACCCCATCGGAGGCCAGGCTGGCCTGGCCGGTGGCGGCCAGGCGCGAGGCGGCCAGCAGCTGGAGGCCGGCCAGGGCCACCCCGGAAAGGGTGATGGCGACCACCATCCACAGCATGACGTTGCCCTGGAACTGCTGTTGCACATAGGCGGTGCGGCGGATGCGGAAGTCATCCAGCAGCAGGGCGCGGTAGGCGTGGTTGTAGCAGACCGACGAGACCCGATCGACGAGGTCGGGGGTCTGCTCCATCACCGGAACCGGAGCCAGTTGATCCTTCCAACAACGCTCGAATGCGGTGGGGGTGGCGGGCGTCGTGGGGGGCGGCGCCGGGCGCGTGGTCCAGATGGCCATCAGGGCGGCCAGCACCAGCAGAACCGAGATGAACAGGATGACCTGTACACCCCGCCGGCTGAGGGCGCCGCCGGGTTCGGCCTGGGCTGGGGGCTTCATGGCAGGACCACCTCGCCGATGGCGGCGCTCCCCCGGCGGGTGGGACACCAGCAGGAGGCGCCCGGCGCGGCATAGGCGTTGATTCGGCACTGACCCACCGGTGTCCGGCACAGGGGGGCGGCGGTGGGCGGGCTATCGTTCACGCCGGGGACGGAGACGCCGGGGACAGTAAGGCAGCTGGCCAGCAGCGCGGCGGTGGCGGTCAGTAGGAGGGCGAGGCGGACGGTCACGGGGCCACGACCTTTCCGGTGGCGAAAGTCTCATTGGTGGGACACCAGCAGGCCTGGCCAGCGGCGGCCACGACATTGACGTTGCAGGAGCCGAGGTCGGTTCTGCAGATCAAGGATCCGGGGGTCAGGGGGATCAGGGATGGCGTCCCCGGGACGCGAAGGCCGCTTCCTGCGTAGCCGTTTCCGGCGCTGGCTGGTCCGGTAAGGAGGTCGGGGTCGAACGGCTTGACGAGGGCGCTGTTGCGGCTGTCCAGTTCCTTGGTCCGGTCCGCGCCTATGCGCAGGTCGGCCAGCATGTTGGCCAGGAACCCCTGAGCCCGGGACTGTCCGGCGACCGCCAGCCCCAGCCCCAACGCCATGATCGCTATGACTGCGATGCGCATCCTCACCCCCTCAGGTCGAGTGAAGGTCGTCTCGGCGAACCGCCTTGTCAATTCCGCAAGGCGGAGCTTGGGCTCATGAGTCCCCATGCCACGCGTGGCGAAATGGGCTTGCCCCGGGCGTCGGGACTAGAGACGCGGCAGCCACATCCCCATCGCCACCAGCAGGACGCCCATGGCCGTCGCCAGGCTGAGAACGAGCAGAAGCGCGGCCATGGCGCCCTTGGCGCGCGCGCCGCCCCGCGCTCCGGCCGCCAGGTAGAGCTCCAGGATCGCCAGGGGCAGGAGCACGTGGGCGAAGGCCAGGAAGATGTCGAAGGGGCCGTCGAAGGCGGCGGTGTGCCCCACCGGGCCCTGGTTGGCGGCGAACCACAGCATCATGCCCAGTCGGTAGAACCAGACGGCGTTGATCACCACGAAGAGGCGCAGGGCCCAGCGCCGGTGGCTGACGAAGGCCCGCGCTCGCGCCGTGCGCCAGGCCTGGGCGGCGAAGGTCAGGACCAGGGCGGCGTTGAGGGCGTTGCCGACGGTCATGTAGGTCCCCGCCACCGCGCCGCGGGTCAGCGCGATGAAGAGGCCGCTCGTCGCCGCCACGACCGCGACAGCGACGAACAGACGTCCGTTCCACCGGTGCAGCCAGGGCGCGCGGGCGCGAATCTGGGGGACCAGTTGCAGCCCGCCGCTGAGGGTGACGATGAAGGCCGTCGCCAAATGGGCGCCGAGCGCCAGGTTTCCCCGCATGTCGCCGGCGACATAGCCGTGGCCGTCGGGCAGCACCCGGTTCCAACGGCTGAGGTCGCCCCCCGCCAGGCCCGCGCCATAGAGGGCGGCGATGTAGGCGCCAAAGGCCCACAGCCCCGCGACCGCGACCGCGTACCAGAGGGCAGCTGAGGCCCGCAGCAGCCGTTCGGCTTTCGGCGCGGTGGACATGACTTTACTCTCCCGGCCGGTGAAGCTTCCTTGTGCGACCCTAGGGGCGCGCGCCGGAGCGTCGATGACCGCAGGACCCAGACTTGTGACCCCAGGGATCAACCGCACTGACCCGCCCACCGTCTCGGCGGGCTACGCCCGGGCGCTGCTGGACTTCGCGGTGTCGCTGGGGGCTGGGCGGGCCCAACTGCTGGCGCGGTCGGGGATCGCGCCCGACGCCCTGACCGACCGGGACAATCGCGTGCCGCTGGCGAGCTATGTGGCCCTGATGCGGACCGCCAAGGCGATCTGCGAGGCCCCGGACCTCGGCCTGCGGTTCGGGGCGGGGACCAACTTCGAGGAGGTGTCGCTGGTGGGGCTGATCTGCCGCGCCGCCGGGACCATGGGCGAGGCCTTGCAGCAGTTGAACCGCTACCGGCGGCTGATCGCCGAGGTGGACCTGGGGGGCGGGGAGCGGTTCGAACTGGTCCCCCAGGACGGCGGCCTGTGGCTGGAGGACCGTCGGCCCGACCCGAACGCCTTCCCGGAGCTCACTGAGGAGACCTTCGCCCGCTTTGTCTGCGAGGTCGCGCGCGGCTACGGCGACATCCCCTTCGTGACGGCGGTGGAGGTGACCCATGCCAGGCCCACCCATGCCGCGGCCTATGAGGCGGTGCTCAAGGCGCCGGTGGTGTTCGGCGCGGGGCGCAACGCCCTGCGGATCGAGCCGTCCTGGCTGTCGCTGAAGACCCACGGCGCCAACCAGTATGTGTTCGGCATCTTCAACGACCGGGCGCAAGCCCTGCTGGCGCGGCTGGAGGCCACCCGCACGGTGCGCGGCGAGGTGGAGCGCCTGCTGATGCAGCGCCTCCACCTGGGGGCGGCCGGCATGGCGGCGACGGCCAGGGCCATGAACCTCAGCCGCCCGACCCTCTATCGCCGGCTGAAGGCCGAAGGGGTGAGCTACGAACAGGTGCTGGACGAGCTGCGCCAGGAGCTCGCCAAGACCTACCTCGCGCGGCTGTCGGTGAATGAGACCGCCTACCTGCTGGGCTTTTCCGACCGCAGCGCCTTTTCGCGGGCATTCAAGCGGTGGACCGGACAGGGGCCGCGCGGCTGGAAGGACGGCTAGGCCCGGCGCAGCACGCCGCTGGCCATGAGCGGCGTGAGCAGGCCGGTCATCAGCAGGGTGTTGGAGACCGCGTTGAGGCCAAAGCCGGTGGCGACGGAGATGCCTGAGTCGATCACGTACCAGACCACCGCGCTGGCGAGCACGCCGCGCCAGGTCGGGCCGCCCGCCGCGCCCAACTTGTGAGCTGCGTCGAAGGTCACGAGCAGGGTGAGCGCCCAGCCCAGGGTGACGGCCCCCATCAGCCCGAGGGCGAAGCGCATCTGGGCGTTCAGGACCAGGTCCTCGGGGCCGTTCAGCACATCGAAGAGCAGGCGGGTCGGACCGCTCGTGACCTCGAACCCTGCCCCGGCCAGAACCAGACCGAACAGGGCTACCGCCCAGCCCCAGACCGTCAACCAGTTGCGCCAGAATCTCGACATCGCTTCGCCTCCCGTTTCACCTGGGATCAGACTAGGGGCCGGGCGGAAGCGGCGCCATTACCCGCCAGGTCATGGCCGCGGCGTTTCCGCTTGGAACCTCGGCTGTTTTCACCGATTGGAGGCGGATCAACCTTTGAGGGACTGACCGATGGCTTCCGGCCTTGCGGCGCTGCTGGACGACGTTGCGGCGATCGCCAAGATCGCGGCGGCCTCGGTGGACGACGTGGCCGGCGCGGCGGGCAAGGCCGGGTCCAAGGCCGTGGGCGTGGTGGTGGACGACGCCGCCGTGACCCCCGGCTACGCCATGGGCTTCACCCCGGACCGCGAGCTGCCCATCGTCTGGAAGATCGCGCTGGGCTCCCTGCGCAACAAGTTCATCTTCCTGCTGCCCGGGGCCTTGGCGCTCAGCGTCTTCGCGCCCTGGCTGGTGACGCCGCTGCTGATGATCGGCGGGACCTATCTGGCCTTTGAGGCCGGCGAGAAGATCCTGGAGGCCTTCGTGCCGCACGAGGCGGGCGAGGAGATGGAGGAGCTGGCGCTCAGCTCCACCGCCCTGGAGGACCAGAAGGTCGCCGGCGCCATCCGCACCGACCTGATCCTGTCGGCGGAAATCATGTTCATCGCCCTGGCCGACCTCGCCGGGCGGCCCTTCCCGATCCAGGCCGTTGCCCTGGCTGTCGTGGGCCTGGCGATCACGGTCGGCGTCTACGGCATGGTGGGCCTGCTGGTGAAGATGGATGACATCGGCCTGCACCTGGCGAAGGGCGGCACACGGGGCGGCCGCGCCCTGGGACGGGGCCTCGTGAAGGCCATGCCGGTCCTGCTGTCCGGCCTGGCGACCATCGGCACCGCGGCCATGCTGTGGGTCGGCGGCGGCATCCTGGTGCACGGCCTCGAGCACTACGGATGGATGGCGATCCCGCACCTGGTGGAGGGTCTTTCCCATTGGGCGGGCGCGGCGCCCGGCGTCGGCGCGATCACCGGCTGGCTTGGCTTCGCGGTGGGTTCAGCGGTGGTGGGCCTGGTGGCCGGGGCGGTGATCGTCGGCATCGTGCACCTGGTCCAGAAGCTCCGGGGCGGCGGGGAACACTGATCCTCAGTCGGGTGTTCCGGCTGCAGGGCGCGGACCTCGATGGGCAGGGTGATGGCCTTGGCGAAGCGGCCCCCCCAGGCCAGGGCGGCGGTCTCGTCGGCGACCTCGATGACCGTGAACCCGCCGATCTGCTCCTTGGCCTCCACGAAGGGGCCGTCGGTGACCTGGACCTCCCCGTCCTGCAGCTTCAGCACCTTGGCGCCTGAGGGCGGCGTCAGTCCCGCGGCGAACACCCGGGCGCCGGCGGCGGTGAGGTCGGCGTTGACCTTGGCCAGGTCGCTCATGATGGGGGCCAGGAACTCGGCAGACGGGGCGGGGCCGTCGGGCTGGATGATGCTGAACAGGTAGCGGGGCATGGGCGGTCTCTCGTGACGCTGGGCCGACGCGACCCTGCAAACTCGACGAACGGGCGGGGCTGAAATCGACAGGCTCCGGCGTGTTCCTTCCCCGTAAGCGGGGAAGGAGCATCGTGGCCTCAGGCTGGCTGTTCCGCAGGCTGGTTGAAGGCCCAGTGGACGCCGAACGGGTCGACCATGGCGCCGTAATAGTCGCCCCAGAACATCACCTGCGGCTCGGAGGTCGGCTTGCCGCCCGCGTCCACGGCGCGCTTCCACCAGCTGTCGAGGTCGGCGACCACCAGCTGCATGGTGAAGCTGTGCGAGGGCTGATGGCCGTAGCCGCTCTCCGGGAAGGCGTCGCTGAGCATCAGGGAGCCGCCGTTAATCTCCAGGTGGATATGCATGAAGCGCTTGCCGTCGTCGGCGGGCATACGGCGCAGCTCCTGGGCGCCGAAGGCCTTCTGGTAGAACTCGGCGGCGGCGCCCGCGCCCTCGACGCTGAGATAGGGGATGACGCCCTTGAAGACGGGATCGAGGGTCTGGGTCATGGCGATGCTCCAAGTGCGCGCCCCTGCGGCGCGACGGTCTCAGGACGAATGGCGAGACCCCGATCCGACATCGAATGGCGTTTTCGCTGCATCTGACTCAGGCGCTCCTGGCGTGGTCCTGCTGCAGTCGGTCCAGGTGCATGCGGATATGGGCCGCTTCGGCCGGCGTATTGGCCAGCGCGATGGCGCGGTTGAAGGCCTCGCGGGCGTCGTCGGTGCGGCCGAGCTGCAGCAGCAGGGCGCCGCGGGCGCCGAAATAGTGGAAGTAGCCGCCCAGGCGATTGGCCAGGGGCTCGATCATGTCCAGCGCCGCCTGGGCCCCGCGCACCTTCGACACCGCCACGGCGCGGTTCAGGGTGATGACGGGGGAGGGGGTCATGATCTCCAGCGTCGCATAGAGGTGGTCGATCTGGGCCCAGTCGGTGTCCTCGAACCGGGCGGCGCGGGCATGCAAAGCGGCGATGGCGGCCTGCACCTGATAGGCGCCCGGCCGGCGGTGGCGCATGGCCTTGTCGATCAGGGCCAGGCCCTCGGCGATGTTGCGCGCGCTCCACAGCGAGCGGTCCTGGTCCTCCAGGAGGATCACGTCGCCGGCGGCGTCGAAGCGGGCCGCCGCACGGGCGTGTTGCAGGAGCAGCAGGGCGGTCAGGCCCATGATCTCCGGCTCGGCCTGGAACAGGCGCAGCAGCAGGCGCGAAAGCCGGATGGCCTCTTCGCAAAGTGGGCTGCGGGCGGCGATCTCCGCTCCGCCGGCCGAATAGCCCTCGTTGAACAGCAGGTAGACCATGGCCGCCACGGCGCCGAGCCGCTCGGAGCGCTCCACCGCGCCCGGGGTCTCGAAGGGCACGTCGGCGCGGGCGATCTTGGCCTTGGCCCGGGTGATCCGCTGCTCCATGGCGCTCTCGCCCACCAGGAAGGCGCGGGCGATCTGCTTGACGGAAAGCCCCGAGACGATCCGCAGGGCGACGGCGATCTGTTGGGTGGGTTGCAGATCTGGATGGCAGCAGATGAACAGCAGCCGCAGGATATCGTCGCGGTAGTGCGCCCCGTCCAGCCGGTCGGCCATCGGGGTTTCCACGTCGTCGAGGTCGGAGATCAGGTCCTCCGGCGGAAGGGCCGCCTGCTTGGCCTGGCGGCGGACCTGGTCGATGGCGGCGTTGCGGCCCACCATGATCAGCCAGGCGGCGGCGTCACGGGGCGGGCCGTTTTCGGGCCAGGACTTCAGCGCCCGCAGGCAGGCGTTCTGGAAGGCCTCCTCGGCGGTGTCGAGGTCGCGGAAATAGCGCAGCAAGGCGCCGACGGCCTGAGGCCGGGCGGCGGTGATCGCCTGCTCGATCCAGGCCAGGTCGCTCATGCCACGTCGCCGCCCGGCAGGAAGAGGCGGATCGGGCGGATCTCGTAGCCGCCGCCCGAGCCGGGGTTGGCCTTGGTGAGCTCCTTGGCGGTCTCGATGGCCTCCTCAAGGTCCTTGCATTCCAGGACGTAAAAGCCGAGCAGCTGCTCCTTGGTCTCCACGAAGGGGCCGTCGGTGATCAGGCCGCCCTCGCGGTGCAGGCTGGTGGCCGCGGTGGTGGGAAGCAGGCGCAGCGAGGGGCCCAGGCGGCCCTGGGCGTGCAGCTTCTGATGGACGACGTCGAGGTCGGCCATGACCTTGTCGTCCTCTTCCTGGCTCCAGGAATAGACGATCTCTTCGGAGTTGTAGCAGAGGATGGCGTAGAGCATCTGGGCGTCCCTGATCGAGGCTAGGACGAACGAGTATGCCCGCACCCGACAGGGGGCCGAAGAAAAGAAGACGGCGGGCCGCCTGCGAGGCCCGCTAGCGCGGACGGGCCGCCAGGGCCGCGAAGGCTGAATAGAACACCTCGTCGGGGACCAGGTCCGGGGTCATGAACCGCTGGAACAGCAGGCCCTCGGTGAGGGCGTGGATCACCACCACCAGGGTCTCGGGCGCCATGGGGCTGTCGCCGGCCTCCATGATGTCGGCCAGCCAGGCCGCGCCGCCGGCATAGCTCTGGGCGGTGATCTCGCGGACCTGGGCGCGGACCTCCTCGTGGTTGAGGGTGTGGGCCATGCCGCTGAGGCGGGCCGGGGCCGCCAGCCGCAGGTCCGGGACGGCGGCCAAGGTCGCTTCGGCGAAGGCGCGCATGATCTCGGGGAAGCTGGAGCCTGGCGCGATCACCGGCTTGATGGGCGCCCAGTCGGTCTGGGCGATGGCGAGGAACAGATCCTGGCGGTTCCTGAAGTTGCCGTAGATCGCCCCGCTGGTCATGCCGGCGCGGCGCGCCACCTCCTCCAGGGTGACCGCCTCGAACCCCTTTTCGCGGGTCAGCTGGCGGGCGGCCTCCATCAGGGCGGCGCGGGTGCGGGCGCGCTTGTCGCCCTTGGGCCTGCGGCGGGTCTCGTCGGTCATGGGAGGAATCTAGGGCGTTGCCAATTAATAGGAAGTCTATTTTATAGGAGGCATATTTTAAGGAGTCGGCATGGACGCGATCGAAAAGGCCCTGGGGGCGGTGGTGGCGGCCGGGGAGCTGGCCGGCGCCGTCGGCCTGGTCTGGCGGGGCGGGGAGGCCAAGGTCGCCGCGGTCGGATGGCGCGATATCGAGGCCGGGCTGCCGATGCAGCGGGACTCCATCTTCCGCATCGCCTCGATGTCCAAGCCCATTGTCTCGGCGGCGGCCATGACGATGCTGCAGGAGGGCCGCTTTTCCCTGGAGGACCCGATCTCCCGCGTGGCGCCGGAGTTCCTGGCCATGCGGGTGCTGCGCGATCCGGACGGGGCGCTGGACGACACCACGCCCGCCGATCGCCAGATCACCTTCGAGGATCTGCTGACCCACCGGGCCGGCCTGACCCAGGCGGGCTTCCACACTGGCCCCATCGACGCCGCCCACCGCGCGGTGCTGGGGCCGGACCTCGACAGCCCGTTGTCGCCCGACGCCTGGATCGCGGGCCTGGCGTCCCTGCCGCTGGTGGGTCAGCCTGGGGCGGCCTTCACCTATGGCCGGTCCACCGACCTGCTGGGCCTGCTGCTGGCCCGGATGGAGGGGGCGCCCCTGGAAGAGGTGCTGCGTCACCGGGTGTTCGAGCCCCTGGGCATGACCGACACTGGTTTCTCCGTGCCGCCGGAGACGCGCCATCGTCGCGCCGGGCTCTACGGCTTCGACATGGAGGGCCGGCTGAAGAAGCTGCCCGCCGTGCCGGGCGGCGCGGCTTTGCCTGAGCGACCCGACGACATGGAATTCGCCTCGGGCGGGGCAGGGCTCTGGTCGACGGTGGACGACTACCTGGCCTTCGCGCGGACCTTCGTGGACGGACGCCTGCTCTCGCCGCAGACCCTCGCCCTGATGACCACCAACCGGCTGACTGAGGCCCAGCGGCTCGGAACCCTGATGTTCGGCATGCCGACCTTCGGCCCCGGCTGCGGCTTTGGCCTGGGGGTCGCGGTGACGATGGATCCGGCCACCGCCCCGGTGATCCGCGGCAAGGGCGGGGCAGGCACGGTGGGCTGGCCGGGCGCCTATGGCGGCTGGTGGCAGGCCGACCCCACCGACGGCTCGGTGGCCATCCTGCTGATGCACAACATGCTGGAGCTGGAGCAGCTGACTATGGGCTATGGCCTCGGCGGCTACGGCGCGATCATGGAGTTCCACGCCCTGGCGACGGCCTAGAACCCGCTCTAGCTCTGCTCGAAGCGGACGCGCTGGTTGGTGTCGGGCCCGAACAACACAGCGGTCAGGAACAGGAAGATGAATTCCGCCGCCAGCAGCCGCCAGGCGCCGGTCTGTTCCGCCACGCTGAAGGTCTCCAGCGCTTCCCGGCCGAAGTACAGCCAGGCGCCTCCCTCGACCACCAGGGCGGCCATCCCCCAGCCCACGGCGTCGAGCACGGCCTTGCCGGCCGTCCAGGCGGCCCGCAGCCTGAAGAGCAGGCCAATCAGCCCCAGCCACCATGGCGCCCACAGCCACCCGGCCAGCATCGCCGAAAGCGGCTCGGCCCAGTCCGGCAAGGCGGCGACCAGGGCGGTGATCAGGCTGCGCGGCGCCTGCGGCTCGAGGATCAGCGCCAGATGCGGGACCGCATAGAGGGCGGCGAACACCAAGAAGAAGGGGGCCATCCAGAACGCCGGCCGCCCATGGACCTTGCGCCAGGCCTTCACCTCCGCCGCCTCCGCCGGGTCCTGGCGGGCCTTGGCCGCCCGCCGGGAGGCCTTCTCGCGAGGCGCCGGGTCGGCGGGCCTCGGTCGCCGCGCGGCCAGGGCGGCCAGCGCCCCCTTGAGCCGAGCCCAGAGCGTCGAGAAACCCGAGGGCTCGGGTCCGCTGACCGTCGGTTGGTTTTGTTTGCCGTCCATGCCTTCCCCCCGGAAGCCTCCAGGGCAGGTTGCACCATTCGAAGAACGGCGTCACGCGAGTTGGGACGTCGCCTGGACGACGAACTAGCGCCCAGGCTCACCAACCACATCGCGGACCTCATGGAGGTCGTGGACGACAAGGACGCAGAGCGCGCGAATGTCCTGCGTCGGCGCCATCAGATCCGGCGCCATGACGGTCATCATGCCGGCCGCCGCCGCCGACCGGACGCCGATGTGGGAGTCCTCAAGGGCCAGGCAGAGCCCGGGTTCGACGCCGAGCCGCTCAGCGGCTTTCAGGAAGGGATCGGGCGCGGGTTTGCCGTTCTCGTAGTCGCCGCGGCAGACGATCTCGTCGAAGCGCTCGGTCAGGCCGTGCGAGGCCAGGTGACGATCGACGCTCGCGCGGGATGAAGAGGTGGCGATGGCGCGCGGCAGCCGGAGCTGGTCCAGGGCGTCCAGCAGTTCCAGAACGCCGGGCTTCATGGCGGGCCGGTTTTCAGCCACCAGCCAGAAGTGCCGCCGCCAATCGGCGTGGAAGTCCTCGAACAGGAAGTCCTCGCCGAAGTGCGATCGGAACAAGGGCCCGCATTGCGACCGCCGCACGCCGATCGACCCGTTGTAGACCGCGTCCGGAATCGTGTGCCCAGCCTCGGCGGCGGCGGCCAGAAGCGCCTCCTGCCACAGCGCCTCTGTATCGAACAACAGGCCGTCCATATCGAAGATCACGGCGCGTGGGCGATGGGGCAAGGTCATGCGGCGCCTCGTCTGCGGGTGCGGCTGAGTTAGCACCCGCGTCGGCCCAAGCAAAACGGCCCGGAGCGTGAGCTCCGGGCCGTCCTGTTCTTATCCTTAGATCAGGTCGCTTTAGGCGAACTGGCCCATGGTGTTGTGGACGCCGCCGGCCTTCAGGGCCGCTTCGCCGGCGAAGTATTCCTTGTGGTCGTCGCCGATGTCGGAGCCCGACATGTTCTGGTGCTTCACGCAGGCGATCCCTTCGCGGATCTCCTTGCGCTGGACGTTCTTCACGTAGCCCAGCATGCCCTGCGAGCCGAAGTATTCCTTGGCCAGGTTGTCCGTGGACAGGGCCGCGGTGTGGTAGGTCGGCAGGGTGATCAGGTGGTGGAAGATGCCCGCGCGCTTGGCGCCATCGGCCTGGAAGGTGCGGATGCGTTCGTCGGCTTCCACGGCCAGTTCGGTGGTGTCGTAGTCCACGCTCATCAGCTTGTCGCGGTCATAGGCCGAGACGTCCTTACCGGCCGCCTTGTAGGCGTCATAGACCTGCTGGCGGAAGTTCAGGGTCCAGTTGAAGGACGGGCTGTTGTTGTAGACCAGCTTGGCGTTGGGGATCACCGCGCGGACGCGGTCCATCATGCCGGCGATCTGCTCGACGTGGGGCTTCTCGGTTTCGATCCACAGCAGGTCGGCGCCGTTCTGCAGCGAGGTGATCGAGTCGAGGACGCAGCGGTCTTCACCGGTGCCTTCGCGGAACTGGAACAGGTTCGAAGGCAGGCGCTTGGGACGCAGCAGCTTGCCGTCGCGGTTCAGGACCACGTCGCCGTTCTTCATGTCGGCCGGGGCGACTTCTTCGCAGTCGAGGAAGCTGTTGTACTGGTCGCCCAGGTCGCCCGGGGTGGTGGAGACAGCGATCTGCTTGGTCAGGCCGGCGCCGAGCGAGTCGGTGCGGGTGACGATGACGCCGTCTTCAACGCCCAGTTCGAGGAAGGCGTAGCGGCAGGCGCGGACCTTCTGCAGGAAGTCCTCGTGCGGCACGGTGACCTTACCGTCCTGGTGACCGCACTGCTTTTCGTCGGAGACTTGGTTTTCGATCTGCAGGGCGCAGGCGCCGGCCTCGATCATCTTCTTGGCCAGCAGGTAGGTGGCTTCGGCGTTGCCGAACCCGGCGTCGATGTCGGCGATCACCGGGACGACGTGGGTCTGATAGTTGTCGACGGCGTCGATGATGGCCTTTTCCTTGGCCTTGTCGCCGGCCGCGCGGGCGGCGTCGAGGTCGCGGAACATGCCGCCCAGTTCACGGGCGTCGGCCTGGCGCAGGAAGGTGTAGAGCTCTTCGATCAGGGCCGGCACCGAGGTCTTCTCGTGCATCGACTGGTCGGGCAGGGGGCCGAATTCCGAACGCAGGGCGGCGACCATCCAGCCCGACAGGTAGAGGTAGCGGCGGTCGGTGGTGCCGAAGTGCTTCTTGATCGAGATCAGCTTCTGCTGGCCGATGAAGCCGTGCCAGCAGCCCAGGGACTGGGTGTACTGCGAGGAGTCGGCGTCATAGGCCGCCATGTCCTTGCGCATGATGCCGGCGGTGTAGCGGGCGATTTCCAGGCCGGTCTTGAAACGGTTCTGGACGCGCATGCGGGCCACGGATTCGGCGTCGATCGCCTCCCACGGACCCTTCTTCGACGAGATGAGCTGGCCCATCTGAATGATATGATCTTGGTACGCCATGTCGGCCTCGATGCCAGGAGTGATGTTGAGCGGGGCGATAGCAGAGCCGCTCACGCCTTGGGGAGAGCCTGCGAGGTCTAGTTGTCGAACTTTACGCGGCGTCGTTGTCATGTTGTAATGTTTCGACAACAGGATTTGTAATTAACATGGTCGCTGAACGCCGCCTCTATGTGGGGCCAAGCCTGCGCCGCCTGCGTCGGGACCTTGGCCTGACCCAGGCCGACATGGCCCGCGACCTGGAGGTCTCGGCCTCCTACGTCGCCCTGCTGGAGCGCAACCACCGGCCGCTCAGCGCCGAGATGCTGCTGCGCCTGGCCCAGACCTACAAGCTGGACATGTCGACCCTGGCCGGGACCAGCGGGGCCGACGAGACCGCGCGGCTGCAGGCGGTGCTGAAGGACCCGATGTTCGCCGACATCGACCTTCCGGCCCTGGAAACCTCTGACCTGTCGGGCAACTTCCCCGGTATCACCGAGGCCCTGCTGAGGCTCTACACGACCTATCGCGAGGAGCAGTTGGCCCTCGCCGACCGGGGTGCGGAAACCCATGAGACCGGCGGGGAGGGGAGCGACGCCACCGATCCCGTCGCCGAATCCCGGCGCTTCCTGGCCGCCCGGCGCAACAGCTTTCCCAGCCTGGACGACGCCGCCGAGCGGATCGCCCAGGGCGTCGCCGGACAGGACAACCTGGTGGGATATCTGAAGGCGCGGCATGGCCTGCGGGTTCGCCGCATGCCGTCGGCCGTCATGGTGGGCTCGATCCGGCGGCTGGACTGGCACCGCAAGGAGATCCTGCTGGACGACGGCCTGGATACGGCCAGCCAGATGTTCCAGCTGGCCCTGCAGCTGGCCTATCTGGAAATGCGCGACGAGGTGGACGCCGTCCTGGCCGAGGGGACCTTCGTCACCGAGAGCGGCGAGCGCCTGACCCGGCGCGCCCTCGCCAGCTATGCGGCGGCTGCGGTGATCATGCCCTATTCGGCCTTCGCCCGGGCGGTGGAGGCCCGCCGCTACGACGTCGAGGCCCTGGCGCGGCAGTTCGGCGCCAGCTTCGAACAGACCGCCCACCGGCTGACGACCCTTCAGAAGCCGGGACAGGAGCGGGTGCCGTTCTTCTTCATCCGCGTCGATCCGGCCGGCAACGTCTCCAAGCGCCTGGACGGGGCGGGCTTCCCCTTCGCGCGGCACGGCGGCGGCTGTCCCCTGTGGTCGCTGCACCAGGTGTTCAAGACGCCCCGCGAGATCGTCACCCAGTGGCTGGAACTGCCCGACGGCCAGCGGTTCTTCTCCATCGCCCGCACGGTGACGGCCGGCGGCGGGTCCTTCGGCAGTCCAAGGGTGGAGCGGGCCATCGCGCTCGGCTGCGCCGCCGAGCACGCGGGCAAGCTGGTCTACACCCAGGACCTGCCGCCGGAGGCCGCGACTCCCATCGGGGTGACCTGCCGCCTGTGCCACCGCACCGAATGCACGGCCCGCTCGGCGCCCCCCATCGGTCGCCAGATCCTGCCCGACGACATCCGCCGCACCAGCCTGCCCTTTGGCTTCTCCGACAGCTGAAACTTCGGCCCTCCCTGAAAATGGGGGCTTCAAAGCCGCGCGCTTCCGTGCAGTAAAGCGCCCGTTGAGTGGGGCGCGTCGCCGGTGCGGCGAGCCCTTGAACGCCCAATTCGAGAGCCCGGTACGCACATGGACATCAGCAGCACCCTGACCGTCGACGACATCCTGCACGCCTTTGTTGAGCAGGAGCTGCTCACCGGCACGGGGGTGGAGCCGGCGAAATTCTGGGCGGCCCTGGAGTCCATCCTGGCCGACTTCACGCCGCGCAACGCCGAGCTGCTGGCCCGCCGCGACGCCTTGCAGGTTGAGATCGACGCCTGGTGGAAGGCGCGCAAGGGCAAGGATTTCAGCGTCGCCGAGGAGATCGCCTTCCTGCGCGAGATCGGCTACCTGCTGCCGGAGCCCGCGCCCTTCGAGATCTCGACTGTCAACGTCGATCCGGAGATCGCAAAGGTCGCCGGTCCGCAGCTGGTGGTGCCGGTTTCGAACGGGCGGTTCGCCCTCAACGCCGCCAACGCGCGCTGGGGCAGCCTCTATGACGCCCTCTACGGCACCGACGCCCTGGAGCCGCCGACCGGCGGCAAGGGCTATGATCCTGTGCGCGGGGCCAAGGTGGTGGCCTTCGCCCGTGGTCTGCTGGACCGCGTGGCGCCCCTGGCGAGCGGCTCGCATTCGGACGCCACGAGCTATGTGGTCAAGGACGGCGCCCTGGCGGTCGGCCTGAAGGACGGCGCAACCACCGGCCTGAAGGACGCGGGTCAGTTCGCCGGCTGGCGGGGATCGGCGGAGGCGCCGGAGGGCGTGTTGCTGGCCCACAACAGCCTGCACCTGGAGATCCAGATCGACCGCGCCCACAACATCGGCAAGGACGACGCCGCGGGCGTCTCCGACGTGCTGGTGGAGGCCGCGCTGACCGCCATCCAGGACTGCGAGGATTCCGTCGCCGCCGTCGACGCCGAGGACAAGGCCCAGGTCTACCGCAACTGGCTGGGTCTGATGCGCGGTGACCTGTCGGCCAGCTTCCAGAAGGGCGGCCAGACCGAAACGCGGCGCCTCGACGCCGACCGCACCTATGCCAGCGCCAAGGGCGGCGAGCTCACCCTGCGCGGCCGCAGCCTGATGCTGGTGCGTAATGTCGGCCACCACATGCTGCTGGACGCCCTGCGCTTCAACGGCGCGCCGGTGTTCGAGACCGTGGTGGACGCCCTGGTCACCGTCACCGCCGCCCTGCACGACATCAAGGGCGCGCGCCGCAACAGCCCGGCGGGTTCGGTCTATGTCGTGAAGCCCAAGATGCACGGGCCCGACGAAGTGGCCCTGGCGGTTCGCCTGTTTGATTTGGTGGAGGACGCGCTCGGTCTCGAACGCAACACCGTCAAGCTGGGCATCATGGACGAGGAGCGCCGCACCAGCGCCAACCTGGCCGCCTGCATCCACGCCGCCCGCGAGCGGATCGTCTTCATCAATACCGGCTTCCTCGACCGCACCGGCGACGAGATCCACACCGCCATGGAAGCCGGCCCCGTGGTCCGCAAGGACGCCATCAAGGCCGAGCCCTGGCTGCCGGCCTATGAGAAGCGCAATGTCGAGATCGGTCTGGCCACGGGCTTCCCCGGCAAGGCGCAGATCGGCAAGGGCATGTGGGCCGCGCCCGATCAGATGCAGAACATGCTGGCGACCAAGGGCGGCCACCCCAAGGCCGGGGCTAACACCGCCTGGGTGCCGTCCCCCACCGCGGCGGTTCTGCATGCCCTGCACTATCACGAGGTGGACGTGCCTGGTCTGCAGTCGACCATGGCGGCCGCGAAGTCCGCCACCGGCCTCGACGACCTGCTGACCCCGCCACTGGCGCGTTCCAACTGGAACGCCGAGGACATCACCCAGGAACTGGACAACAACGCCCAGGGCATCCTCGGCTACGTGGTGCGCTGGATCGACCAGGGCGTCGGCTGCTCCAAGGTGCCGGACATCCACGATGTGGGCCTGATGGAGGACCGCGCCACTCTGCGGATATCCAGCCAGCACATCGCCAACTGGCTGCACCACGGCGTCTGCACCGAGGCCCAGGTCCGCGAGACCTTCGCCCGCATGGCCAAGGTGGTGGACGGTCAGAACGCCGGCGACGCCCTGTACCAGCCGATGACCGGGAACCCCGACAGCGTGGCCTACCAGGCGGCGCTGGAACTGGTGTTCGAGGGACGGTCGCAGCCCAACGGCTACACCGAGCACATCCTGTCGCGGCGTCGCCGGGAGCGTAAGGCTCAGCTGGCTTAGGGCGCGCTCAACAAAGTCCGTCATCCCGGACGCCGACAGGCGATCCGGGACCCAGGGGCCCAGCGCTCCGCCCCTGGGTCCCGGCTCTCCGCTGCGCTACGGCCGGGATGACGTGGTGTGCTCCCCCACCAGATCCACAATGATCGCGCGGCTCCTCGCCATCTCCTCCTCGCTCGACCCCGGCAGCCCCGCCGCCACGATCAGCGCCTTCCAGATCGTCCAGCCTCGGCCTCGGGCCCAGGTCCCCTGATCCAGGGGCAAGGCCTCGCGAAACGCCGCGCGGGCTTCCCCGTGCAACAGCGTCCAGGCGATGGCCAGGTCGCAGGCCGGGTCGCCGACGCCGAGGATGCCGAAGTCGATGACGGCGCTGAGCCTGCCGTCCCGCACCAGCAGGTTGCCGGCCGCCACGTCGCCGTGCAGCCAGACGGGTGGGTTGGTCCATTCGGCCGCCAGGGCCTGTTCCCAGATCGCCAACGCCGCCGCGCCGTTGATGCTCGCGCGCAACTCCTCGATCGCCTTGCGGGTCTGGTCGTCATAGGTCGCCAGCGGGCCGCCACGGAAGAAGTTGTGCTGGCCCGCGGCCGGCCCGTCGGTCACGTCGATGGCCTGCAGCACCGTGAGGAACCCCGCCAGGTCGCGGGCGAATTGCGGCAGGTCTGGGATGCGCTCCAGGCTGGCGGTCTCCCCCTCGATCCAGCGATAGACCGACCAGGGCCAGGGATAGCCTTCGCCCGGTTCCCCCAGGCCCACCGGCTCGGGAATCGGCAGGGGCAGCTGCGGGGCCAGCCTCGGAAGCCAGGCCTGCTCCTTCTCGACCTGGGCCACATAGGCCCGTGCGCTGGGCAGGCGAACGCTCATCTCGTCGCCAAGGTGGAAGGTGGTGTTGTTCTTGCCGCCGAAGATCACCGGGCGGACGGGCAGGTGGGCCCACTGCGGAAACTGGCTGGCCACCAGGCGGCGGACGAGGTCGGTGTCGAAGGGAATGCGCTTGGACTTGGTCTCGGTCATCAGCCGATGTTTCCACCCGCTGGCCAAGCTTGGCGAGTGCGGCGGCGTGGGGGCTTCCTTTCCGCGCGCGGCATGTGTCTATGCTGCCACGCAACATTTCGAGGATCGGGTATGGCGAACGAACATTTTGACGTGGCAGTCGTCGGCGCGGGCCTGTCGGGCATTGGCGCGGGCTACCACCTGCAGGCCAACTGCCCCGACCGGTCCTATGTGATCCTGGAGGGCCGCGACGCCATCGGCGGCACCTGGGATCTGTTCCGATATCCGGGCATCCGCTCCGACAGCGACATGTTCACCCTGGGCTACGCCTTCAAGCCGTGGACCCAGGCCAAGGCGATCGCCGACGGCCCCTCGATCCTGAACTATGTCCGCGAGACCGCTCGCGAGCACGGCATCGACCAGCACATCCGGTTCAACACCCAGGTGAAGGGCGCCTCCTGGTCGACCGAGGACGCGGCCTGGACCGTCGAGGTGGAGAAGGACGGCAAGCGCAGCCACGTCACCGCCAACTTCCTGTTCCTGTGCGGCGGCTACTATTCCTATGCGGGCGGCTACACCCCGGAGTTTCCCGGCGTCGAGAGCTTCAAGGGCCAGCTGGTCCATCCGCAGAAGTGGACCCCGGACATCGACCACGCAGGCAAGAAAGTGGTCGTGATCGGCTCGGGCGCCACGGCGGTGACCCTGGTGCCGGAGATGGCCAAGACCGCGGCCCACGTCACCATGCTGCAGCGCTCGCCGACCTATGTCGTGGCCGCGCCGGGCGAGGACAAACAGGCCAACTGGCTGCGCACCAAGCTGCCGGCCAAGCTCGCCTACGCCATCACGCGCTGGCGCAAGGTGCTGTTCGGCATGGTCTTCTACAACTACGCCCGCAAGCAGCCGGCCAAGGTGAAGGCCGGGATCATCGAGATGGTCCGCAAGGAGATGGGCCCCGACTACGACGTCGCGACCCACTTCACGCCGACTTACAATCCCTGGGATCAGCGCATCTGCCTGGTGCCGGACGCCGACCTGTTCACGGCGCTCAAGAGCGGCAAGGCCGAGGTGGTGACCGACCATATCGAGACCTTCACCGAGACCGGGATCAAGCTGAAGTCCGGCAAGGTATTGGAGGCCGACATCGTGGTCTCGGCGACGGGCCTGGTGCTCCAGGCGATGAACGGCCTGAAGCTCACGGTCGATGGCCGGGTCATCGATCCCGGCAAGACGCTCTCCTACAAGGGCATGATGTATTCCGACGTGCCCAACCTGGCCTCGGCCTTCGGCTATACGAACGCCTCGTGGACGCTGAAATGCGACCTGACCTGCGAGTATGTCTGCCGCCTGCTGAATCACATGAAGAAGACCGGCAATCGCCAGGTCACGCCGCGCAACGACGACCCGAATATCGGCGAGGTCCCGTGGCTGGACTTCTCGTCGGGCTACGTCCAGCGGGCCATGGCCAGCTTCCCAAAGCAGGGGACCAAGGCGCCCTGGAAGCTGCATCAGAACTACGCGCTCGACCTGATGAACCTGCGCTTCACGAAGATCGAGGACGGGGTGCTGGCCTTCACCAACAAGGCGGGCGCCAAGGCGCGGCGGCTGGAGGCGGCTTAGAGCTTCAGGCGCAGCAATAGCATCGCCTCGCCGTCCTCGACGAACTCGCGCAGGGGCGTGAACCCCACCACCTTCGAGCAGGCCAGCGCCGCCGTGTTGGCCAGCTCATGGGCGATATAGGCGGTGGTCTGAGCGAAGTGGGGCAGGGCGAGGCCGCGCACATAGGCGTCCAGCATGGCGCGGCCCAGGCCGCGGCCGAGGAAGGCCGGCTCACCGATATGGAGGTCCAGGCTGATCCCGTCGGTCTGGCCGTCGGCGGCGTCGGGCCAGTCACGGTTGCGATAGGCCTGCAGGTAGCCGAAGTCGGCGCCGTCGCTTTGCGCGACATGGCAGATGATCGGCTGCTCGCCCCGGACACGGGGGCCATACTTGGTGGCGACATCCTCCAGGGTCATCGGGGTCTTCTGGACGAAGCGCCGGACGTGGGGCTCAGCCAGCCAGCCGGTCAGCATCGGAAAGTCGGCGGCCGCCAGCGGCCGGAAGGCGATCATGGCCGCAGCCGCGCCTCCAGCTCGTCCATCGTGCCCAGGAAGCTGGCCTCCAGGTCGACCTCATAGAGCCGGGCCAGGGTCATGACACTCCACAGACAGTCAGCCAGCTCATGGGCCAGCTTGGCCTTGGCGTCGGGTATCGCGCGCACGCCCTCAGCAGCCTGCACCAGCTTGGCGAGGTCGCCGACGTCGCCCATAAAACCCAGGGCCACCTCCTCGGCGGTCCAGGGCCGGCCATAGCGCTGAGTTTCCAACTCGGCATAGAGCCGGCGGATCGCCCAGGCGCGCTCGTCGAGATCCTTGAAGTCGGCCATCTGCTCTCTCAAACCCGCACACCGACAGAGTTCATCGCCGGACCAGCTCGAGCAAGCCCGAGAGCGTTGCGCGCAGTAATGACACCGGTTACCTTGAAGTCGGGCGGGCGGTCGACCCCCGCCTTCCGAGACGCTTGCGTCGCGGCCGCGCACGCCCGCGAGCGAGCAGGAAAGACCTACAAGGACCTGATCATGTTCAAGAAAACCTACCACGCCACCCATCCGGACATGATGAAGGGCGCCGGCAATGACGATCTGCGCGACCGCTATCTGGTGCAGGACCTGTTCGTGGCCGACACGGTCAGCCTGAACTACAGCCACAACGAGCGGTTCGTGATCGGCGGGGCGGCTCCGGTGGCCGGACCGGTGAAGCTGCCGGCCCAGAGCGAGCCGGCGTCGGCCGCCGGCCATCCGTTCCTGGAGCGCCGCGAACTGGGTGTGGTCAATGTCGGCGGGGCCGGGAGGATCACCGTCGATGGCCAGGCCTTCGACATGGCCCCGCGCGACGGGCTCTACATCCCGATGGGGGTGGTGAACGTGACCTTCGAGAGCGTGGACGCCGCGAACCCGGCCAGGTTCTACCTGGCCTCCACGCCCGCCCATAAGGTCTGCAAGCTGCAGCACATCGCCATCAGCCAGGCCAACCCCCTGGAGCGCGGGGAGGCGGCGACCTCCAATGAGCGCACCATCTACCAGTACATCATCCCGGGGATCTGCGAGTCCGCCCAGCTGCTGCTGGGGGTGACCTTCCTGAAGCCGGGCAGCGTCTGGAACACCATGCCGCCGCACCTGCACGACCGCCGTTCGGAGATCTATTTCTATTTCGACCTGGCCGGGGACAATAAGGTCTTCCACTTCATGGGCGAGCCGGACGCCATGCGCCACGTCGTGGTCGGCGCCGATGAGGCGGTGATCAGCCCGCCCTGGTCGATCCACATGGGGGCGGGAACCTCCAACTACGGGTTCATCTGGGCCATGGGCGGGGAGAACCTCGATTATACCGACATGCACGTCCTCGACATCTGCCAGCTGAAGTAGCGCTGGATGTCTCCCTTCGATCTGACCGGCAAGACCGCCATCGTCACCGGGGCCAACACCGGCCTGGGCCAGGCCATCGCCGAGGCCCTGGCCACGGCCGGCGCCGACATCGTGGCCGTGGGTCGCACCCCGCCGGTGGACACCCGCTTCGCCGTCGAGGCCCTGGGCCGCCGCTTCCACGACATCTCGGCCGATCTCTCCACGATGGAGCCCATCGGCCGCATCGTGGCCGAGACCGTCCAGCATTTCGGCGGGATCGACATCCTGGTGAACAACGCCGGGATCATCCGCCGCAACGACGCCGTCGACTTCACGGAAGACGACTGGGACACGGTGATGGACGTCAATCTGAAGACCACCTTCTTCCTCACCCAGGCGGTGGGGCGCCGCATGATCGAACAGGGGCGAGGGGGCAAGATCGTCAATATCGCCTCGATGCTGTCCTACCAGGGGGGCATCCGGGTGCCGTCCTATGCGGCCAGCAAGAGCGGGCTGGCGGGGATCACCAAGGCCCTGGCCAACGAGTGGGCGGCCAAGGGGATCAACGTCAACGCCATCGCGCCGGGCTACTTCTCCACCAACAACACCACCGCCCTGCGGGCCGACGAGGACCGATCGCGCGATATCCTGGCCCGCATTCCGGCCGGACGTTGGGGCACGCCGGCCGACATCGGCGGGGCGGCTGTGTTCCTGTCGTCCTCGGCGGCCGACTATGTGCACGGGACGCTGCTGGCCGTGGATGGCGGCTGGCTCGGCCGCTGATCCGCCCGATTTCCAAGATCACCTGCGAGGTGAGCCACCTAGTCGCGGCTCGCGCGTTGCCCCATAGCTGGGGCCGTAAAAGCGTGGACTGGATTTGATGGTGTTCGGGGGCGGTGACGCCATAGGGCGTCCGGGGGGCGAGGCCGAACCGGCGCGGGCGACGCGCCGGCAGTTTGGCGCGTGGGCCCTCGGCATGGGGCTGGCGGCGCCCACGATAGCCAGCGCGCAGCTTCTGCCCAATCCCACCGTGGACCCTCGCGTCCTGCAGTCGGTGGCGACCGATCCCCGCCTGATCCGCTTCTACGCCCTGCGCGGCTGGACCCCGGCCTGGACCGATGACGAGGCCAGGCAGTTCTCGCAGGCGCTCGACGGCGCCGTCCGTCACGGCCTGGACGGCGACGCCTTCCGGCCGCCCGCCGCCCGCGATCCGGCCAGCCGCGAGGCTGGACTGACGCTCGCGGCGCTGACCTATGCCGACGCCCTGGCGCGCGGCCTCGTGGATCCCACCAAGCTTTTCAAGCTGTTCACGCTGGAACGTCAGACCGTGGACGTGGCGCCTGGCCTGTCCCAGGCCCTGGACCGCCGGGAGATCGGCGCCTGGCTCGACGGGCTCGCGCCGCGCGACGCGGAGTACAAGACCCTGTCGGCGGCCTATGTGGCGCTGCGGGCTCAGATCGGGCAGGCAGGGGTCTCGGCCATTCCCCAGGGCGGCGCGATCCAGCCGGGCGGCCAGGACTACCGCGTCCCGATGATCGCGCAGCGGCTCTATGACCTGGGCTACCTCACCGGTCCCCCCATGGCCTCCCAGACCTTGTCGGCGCCGATCTCCGAGGCCCTGAAGCTGATCCAGGCCGAGAACGGCATGCAGCCGACCGGCCGGGTGGGGAACACGACGGTGGCGGTGCTGAACGCCGGGCCGACCGACCACGCCCGCCAGCTGGTGCTGAACCTGGAGCGCCGCCGCTGGCTGCGCCGGGAGGCCCCGGCGACCCGCATCGACGTCAATACGGCTGCGGCCTTCCTGACCTTCTACCGCGACGGCGCCATGGATTGGGCGGCGCGGACCGTGGTGGGCAGCGCCAACCGTGCGACGCCGAGCCTGCAGTCGGCCTTCAGCCAGCTGGTGGTCAATCCGCCCTGGAACGTGCCGGCCAGCATCGCGCGGGCCGAGATCCTGCCGCGCGGCGCGGCTTATCTGCGTCGGCAGAACATGTACGTCACCGGCGGCCGGGTTGTGCAGAGGCCGGGGCCGACCGCGGCCCTGGGCCTGGTCAAGTTCGACATGCAGAACCCCTACGCCATCTATCTGCACGACACTCCGTCCAAGAGCCTGTTCGCCCGCGCCGCCCGGCACCGCAGCCATGGCTGTGTGCGGGTGGAGAACGCCGTGGAGTTCGCGCGTCACCTTTCGGAGCTCTATGGCGCTTCGGAGCGCTTCGAGGAGGTCCTGGCTTCGGGGAAGACCGGGGTCGTGCCGCTGGCGGCCATCATTCCGGTGCGGCTGCTCTACCACACCGCCTTCGTCGACCATCAGGGCAAGGTGGTCTTCCGCTCCGATCCCTATGGCTGGGACATCACCCTGGCCACTGCGCTCGGCCTTGACCGCCCTCGCTCGACCCTGGACCCGGAAGAGGCCACGCCCGACCCCGATACCGCCCCCCTCGGTCCGTAGAGGCTGAGGCCAGATTTGGGGCGAGTGGCTGCCGCACGCCTCGCCGCGGCGCGCCCATTTCCCCGTTTTCGCGAGCGTTCTCGGGCCACTGCACAGCTTTCGCGCAGGGACCGCTCGCGTTTGAAGCGACCGGTCTTGCGAATACGACAGAACCGTGGCTATTCTCATTGCCACCGGTGTCAGAGACGTTTAGCCGTCAATGACACCGGTGTCATAAATGGGGAAACGCGAGGAGCGCCGGTCAGGCGCCTTCCACCTGACGGTCTCACGCCGCTGGTGGCTTCGCACAGGGAGGGACAGATGGTCCGCACTCGGTCTTGGACGAAAACGCGCGCGCTGTTCAGCGGCGCGTCCCTGGCGGCGCTGACCATGGCGGTCGCCGCGCCGGCCTTCGCGCAGCAGAACGAAGTCGAGGAAGTCATCGTCACCGGCTTCCGGGGCAGCCTCCAGCAGGCCCTGGAACTGAAGCGCGGCAGCGCCACGGCCGGTGACACCATCCTGGCCGAGGACATCGGCAAGTTCCCCGACTTGAACCTCTCGGAATCCATTCAGCGGATATCTGGGGTGGCCCTGGCCCGCGATGGCGGTGAAGGCCGCCAGATTTCCGTGCGCGGCCTGGGGCCGCAATTCACCCGCGTGCGGATCAACGGCATGGAGGCCCTAACCACCGCCGGCGGCACCGACGCCTCGGGCGGCACCAATCGCGGCAGGTCCTTCGACTTCAACATCTTCGCCGCCGACCTGTTCAACTCGATCACCGTGCAGAAGACCTCGGCCGCCGAGACCGAAGAGGGTTCGCTGGGCGCCACGGTGGACCTGCGCACCGCGCGGCCGCTGGACTATGATGGCTTCAAGTTCGTGGCCTCCGCCCAGGCCAGCTACAATTCGCTGTCGGAGGACTCCTCGCCGCGCGCCGCAGGCATGATCTCCAACACCTGGGCCGATGGAACCTTCGGGGCCCTGCTCAGCCTTGCCTACTCCAAGCGCTCGTTGCTGGACGTGGGCGCCTCCACGGTGCGCTGGGCGGCAGGCGACCGCTTCGCGCCGGGCTTTGACGCCTTGCCGAACGGCGCAGGCCTGCCCACCACCGTCAATCCGGCCGCTGCGGCCAACAACGCAGCCTACCATCCGCGCTTCCCGCGCTACGATCGCTATGACCAGGAGCAGGAGCGCCTGGGCGCCACCTTCGCCCTGCAATGGAAGCCGACCGACGCCACCGAGCTGACCTTCGACTACCTCTACGCCAAGCTCGACGGGAGCCGCCAGGAGCAGTTCCTGGAGGCTCCGTCCTTCAGCGTCGGCGGCGCCTGCACCGCAGCCAATGTCGCCACCTCCTGCGGGATCGCCGACACCAACGTGGTCTCCTCGACCATCACCAACGGCGTGATGACGGCCGGTACGTTCGACGATGTCGATCTGCGGGTCGAGGACCGCTACGACGAGCTGACCACCACCTTCAACCAGTACTCCCTGGACTTCAGCCATGCGTTCTCCGACACGCTGAAGATCCACGCCGTGGCAGGTCACTCGGAGTCCGACCACCAGAACCCGGTTCAGACGACGATCATCTGGGACCAGTTCAACGTCGACGGCTATCGGTTCGACTACGGCCAGGGCCGCTCCCCGCTGCTGACCTACGGGAACGCCGACCTGACCAATCCCAGCGCCTGGCGGCTCACCCAGGTGCGGATGCGGCCGCAGAGCGCGGTCAACACCTACGACACCGTCGCCTTCGACGGCGAGTGGAAGCCCAACGACGTCCTGACCTTCAAGGCCGGCCTGTCCTGGAAGCAGTACGAGTTCGAGAGCACGGAACTGCGCCGCTCCAACGGCGCCTCCACCAACCAGGAGACCGTGATCCCCGCCGGCGTGGCGGCGATCGCCACCTCCACCTACGCCAAGACCGTCACCCTGCCCACCGAGGGGCTGGGCGTTCCGGGCGGCAGCACCACGTCGTGGATCTCGCCCAACTACTTCAGCGCGCTCACCCTGTTCCAGCTCAACGACCCCACCGCCTTCGGCGGGGCCTGGAGGATGGGCAAGGAACCGTCGCTGTCCAACAACAACTCGGTGGGCGAGAAGGACAAGGGCGGCTTCGTCCAGGCCGACTGGGACGCCGAGCTGGCTGGCATGCCCTTCCGCGGCAATATCGGCGTCCGCTATGTGAAGACCGAGCAGACCGCCTCGGGCTACACCTTCCTGGCCGGCGCCCCGGTGCCGATCACCGTGGACCGCAAGTACGACGATACCCTGCCGTCGCTGAACATGGTGATCGAGCCCGTCGAGAACTTCCTGGTCCGCTTCGGCGCGGCCCAGACCATGTCGCGGCCGAACCTGGGCAGCCTGACCCCCGGCGCCAGCGTCAGCGTCTCGGGCTCCTCGCGGACCGTGACCGCCGGCAACCCGAACCTCGATCCCTTCCGGGCCAAGGCCTACGACCTGTCCTTCGAATGGTACTATCAGCCCGAAGCCCTGCTGAGCGTCGCCTTCTTCAAGAAGGAGATCGACAGCTTCGTGCAGACGCTCTCCACCCAGACGACCTTCACCGGCAATCCCTTCGGCCTGCCCGACAGCGTCGCCACCGCCGCCTGCGGGGCCACCGTTGGCTGCAGCCCGTCGGCGACCTGGAACTTCTCGACCCCGATCAACACCCCCGGCGGCGATCTCACCGGCTTCGAGGTCAGCTTCCAGCAGCCCTTCAGCTTCCTGCCGGGGCCGCTGGCCAACACCGGGATCATCGCCAACTACACCAGCGTGAAGTCGTCTATCGACTACTATGCGACGGTGGGCGGGGTGACGACCAAGGTGGCCACCAACGACCTGACCGGCCTGTCGCGCAAGGCCTACAACCTCACCCTCTACTATGAGGACGACAAGATCAGCGCCCGCGTCTCGGCCAGCCACCGCGACAAGTACCTGACCCGGGTCCCCGGCCAGGAGGCCGGCATGGTCTATGACGGGACCAACGAGACCATGAACGTGGACGCCTCGTTCACCTACACCTTGAACGACCACCTGAAGTTCACCCTCGAAGGCGTGAACCTCACGGACGAGTTCCAGGACCAGTTCAACGGGACCCAGGACCTGATGAACTTCTACCACCACACCGGCCGGGAATACCTGATCGGCGTGCGCTACACCTACTAGGCCTAGATCCCCCGAGGAGAGACTTACGGCGCGCCGGTTCCCCGGCGCGCCGCTTTGTCTAGGGTAGGGCGTTGCTCGAACGGGAGATGCATGTGGCGGCTGATGTGGTCTGTTTCGGCGAGGTCCTGGTCCGCCTGGCCGCGCCCGACAACGAACTGCTGCTGCAGTCGCCGACCCTGAAGGTCAGTTTCGGCGGGGCGGAGGCCAATGTGGCCGTCTCCCTGGCCCGCTTCGGCCACGGCGCCCGGATGCTCAGCGTCCTGCCTGACAACGGCCTGGGTCATGCCGCCGTGGACGAGCTTCGCCGCTATGGTGTGGACACCTCCGGCGTCCGGTTCGCGGCGGGGAGGATGGGGCTCTATTTCCTGACGCCGGGCGCGGCCCAGCGGTCGTCCCAGGTGCTGTACGACCGGGCCGACAGCGCCTTCAGCCGAGCCGCCTCGGGCGTCGACTGGGACACCGAGCTTACGGGGGCCGGCTGGCTGCACGTCTCCGGGATCACCGCCGCCATCGGGCCCGACACCGCCAAGGCCGCGGTGGACGCGGTGAAGACCGCGCGCCGCCTCGGCCTGACGGTCTCCATGGACTGCAATTACCGCGCGACCCTCTGGCAGGCCTGGAACGGTGACGCCCCGGCGATCCTGGGCGAGATGCTCTCCCAGGCCGACCTGGTGTTCGGAGACCACCGCGACATCGCCCTGGTGCTCGGCGCGTCCTTCGAGGGGCGGGGAGAGGCCGACGGCCTGCGGCGCTGGGCCGCCGACATGGCTTTCAAGGCCTGGCCGAACCTCCAGCGCCTGGCCTGCACCGACCGGGTGCAGCACACGGTGAACCATCACGACCTGACGGGATTTCTGTTCTCGCGCGACGGCGCCTGGCGCACCGAGAGCCGGCCGCTGAACCCCATCATCGACCGGATCGGTGGCGGCGACGCCTTCGCCGCCGGGGTGATCCACGGCCTGCTGACCGGGATGGACGAGGCTGACCAGCTGGAATTCGCGGTGGCCGCCGCGGTGCTCAAGCACGCGACGCCGGGGGACTTCAACCTGGCCACCGTGGCCGATGTCGAGGCGGTCCGCTCAAGCCACAGCCTGGATGTCCGGCGGTAGGGCGCAGCGCCCTCATGACAGAAGATTAATCCGCCCGCAGAGGCCAAACCCCCGCCGCGGTGTATGAAGGCTCAAACGCTGAGAGCGCGCCGTGACGCGCCCGGTCCCTTGGGAGCCTTCGTCGATGACCAACCTCAAAGTCCTGCTGCTGGCCGCCTGCGCGCCAGTGATCCTCTCGGCCTGCGCGAGCCTGGGGGCGGCCCCGCCGGCCCAGCTCCCCGCGCCCGCGCCTGTCGCTGAGGCGCCCCGGGCCAAGCCGGTCTACGGGACCTTCGGGTTCGACACCGCCGGCATGGACCGGTCGGTGAAGCCCGGCGACGACTTCTTCGCCTACGCCAACGGGACCTGGGCCGCGACCACTGAGATCCCCGCGGACCGGTCCAGCTACAACACCTTCGCCGTCCTGCGGGAGATCGCCTCCAAGCGCACCGTCGAGCTGATCGAGACGGCCGCCAAAACCCAGGGACCAGCCGGGTCGGAAGCCCGCATGATCGGCGACTACTACGCCAGCTTCATGGACGAGGCGGCCATCGAGGCGAAGGGCGCGGGCCCGCTGGCCCCGGAGCTGGCGGCGATCGCCGCGATCAAGACCCGCAAGGATCTGTCGGCCCAGCTGGGCGCCACGATCCGCGCCGACGTCGACATCCTGAACGCCACCACCACCAAGACCGAGCGCCTCTTCGGCCTGTGGGTCGTGGAGGACCTGAACGACACCAGCCGCTACCTGCCCTACATCGTCCAGGGCGGCCTCGGCATGCCCGACCGCGCCTACTACCTCGACGCGGGCGCGAAGTACGTGGACCTGCGCGCCAAATACAGGACCCACGTGGCCAATCAGCTGCGCCTGGCGGGCTTCAGCGACGTGGACGCCCGCGCCGCCCGGGTCGTGGCCCTGGAGACCAAGATCGCCGCGACGCACTGGACCGTGGCCGACACCTTCGAGATCAAGAAGAACAACGTCCAGTGGACCCGCGCCGAGCTTGCCCGGAAGGCGCCCGGCATGGACTGGGACGCGTTCCTGACCGCCGCGGGCCTTGCCGACCAGCCGGTGTTCGGCGCCTGGCAGTCCTCCGCCATCAGCGGCGAGGCCAGGCTGGTGGGGTCTGAGCCCATCGCGGCCTGGCAGGACTATCTGGCCTTCCACGCCGTGGAGCGGGGCTCGCCTTACCTGTCCAAGGCCTTCGTGGATGAGAGCTTCGCCTTCAACGCCACCGCCCTGTCGGGCACCCCGCAACAGGCCGAGCGCTGGAAGCGGGGCGTGGACTTCACCGGGAACACCCTGGGGGAGGCTATCGGAAAACTCTATATCGCCAAGTACTTCCCGGCGGAATCGAAGGCGGAGGTTCAGGAGATGGTGAAGAACATCCTGGCCGCCTTCGGCAAGCGCATCGACCGCCTGGACTGGATGGATGCGGCCACCAAGGCCAAGGCTCACGAGAAGCTGGCCAACTTCCAGGTGGGCGTGGGCTACCCTGACAGGTGGCGCGACTATTCGGGCCTGAGCATCGTGGCCGGCGACGCCTACGGCAACTGGCGGCGGGGCGAGCTCTTCGAGTACCGCCGCAATCTGGCCAAGCTGGGTGGCCCGGTGGACCGTGGCGAGTGGTACATGACGCCCCAGACGGTCAATGCGCTGTACGCGCCGATGCAGAATTCCATCAGCTTCCCGGCCGCCATCCTGCAGGCGCCGTTCTTCGATCCGGCGGCCGATCCGGCGGTGAACTACGGCGCCATCGGCGGGGTGATCGGCCACGAGATCAGCCACGGCTTCGACGACACCGGGGCGCTGTTCGACGCCAGGGGCAATGTCCGCAACTGGTGGACCGACGCCGACATGGCCCACTTCAAGGCCTCCTCCAAGCAGCTGGTCGAGCAGTACAACGGCTACAAGGCCCTTCCGGACCTGTCGGTGAACGGGGAACTGACCCTGGGGGAGAACATCGCCGACCTGGCGGGGCTGGCGACGTCCTATGACGCCTATCACCTGTCGCTGAACGGTGCGCCCGCGCCGGTGATCGACGGGGTGACCGCCGACCAGCGGATCTTCCTGGGCTGGGCTCAGAACTACCGGGGCAAGTACCGCGAAGCCGCCCTGCGCCGCGTCCTGCTGACCGACGGGCACGCGCCCGGCGAATACCGCGCCGACACCGTGCGCAACCTGGACGCCTGGTATCCCGCCTTCGACGCCAAGCCCGGCGAGAAGCTCTATCTGGCCCCCGCCGACCGGGTGAAGATCTGGTAGTTCGCGCGTCGTGGCGCCCCCGATCATCCTGATCGACGACCCCGCCGACCCGCGCGTCGCCGCCTATCGCGACGTTCGGGAGCGCGACCTGGTGGGTCGCGAGGGCTTGTTCGTGGCCGAGGGCGAGGTGGTGCTCAATGTGCTGGCGCGCTCAAGGCTGTGCGAGCCGGTCTCGCTGATGATCGCCCGCAAGCGGGTGGCGGGCCTGGCCCACCTGATCGCCCAGATGCCCGACAACGTTCCGGTCTATTCCGCCAGCCAGGAGGCGATGGACGCGGTGGTGGGCTTCCATATCCATCGCGGCATCCTGGCCCTGGGCCGCAGGCGGGCGGCCCCGGGCGCCGCCGACATGCTTGCCGGCCTGGGGGAGGGGAGCCTGGTCCTGGCGCTGTCGGGGATCGCCAACCACGACAACATGGGCGGCCTGTTCCGCAACGCCGCGGCCTTCGGGGTCGATGCGGTGCTGCTGGACACCGACTGCTGCGATCCGCTGTACCGCAAGGCCATCCGGGTGTCGGTGGGGGCGGTCCTGGCGACCCCCTTCGCCACCGCCCAGGGCGACCTGCTCGATGCGCTGGGAACGGCGGGTTTCGAGACCGTGGCGCTAAGCCCGGGTGGGGACCGTCGCCTGGTGGACCTCAGACGTCCGTCGAAGACCGCGGTGCTGCTCGGGGCCGAGGGGCCGGGACTGGCGGCCTCGGTGCTGGCGCGCGCCACGACGGTGGCCATTCCCATGGCCACCGGCTTCGATTCATTGAACGTGGCGACGACCGCCGGGATCGTCCTGCACCACCTGGCCTTCGCCGCCGCGAAGACCTAGCGGGCGCGCTTCTGGGCGGGCTCTTCGGTTTCTTCGATCAGCGACCGGGTCAGGTTGAGGATCGCGGTGCGCAGGGAGGGCTGCTGCACGCTGGCGAAGGCCTCCAGGAGCTGGACGGCGCCCGGCACGGCCAGCTTCTCGAACAGGCTCTCGTCGCCGGTGGGGCGGTCGTTCTCGCCGACCAGTTCGCCGACCGTGGTTTCCAGCTTCTCGGCGATGCGCACAAGCATCGAGGCCGAGGTGCGGTTGGCGCCGCGCTCGTATTTCTGGACCTGCTGGAAGCTGACCCCCAGGTGGTCTGCGAGGGTGGACTGGGAGATGCCCAGCCATTTGCGACGCACGCGAATGCGGTGGCCGACAGCGACGTCGATGGGGTCGGGGCCCACATCGTCAAGATTCTCGCCCACGGATATGTCCTTCTGGCGCGCACGCTCGAGTGCGCAGCGCCTTTTTGCACGCGTAAAAGCCGTATCGCCACCAATTTGTCACGCCTAAGACATAGGGCCGCAGTGCAGAGTTAAAATTCGCCTGCTTGGCGTTTCAAGGCCACTTCTAGCGCACAGCTAACACCCAGCAGACGAATACTCCCCATTTTGGGTAATGAGTGCATGAACGATCTCGCGGACTGAAACAATCCTAGATTGCATTCAGGCGTCCGAAACCCGGCCGTCCAGGATGCCGTGGATCTGATCGAGAACGGCGATGGCCACCTCCTCACCCTCTGACTCGGAGATCTCGGCGGCGCGGCGGACGATGACGGCCAGAGTGGCCATGTCCCTGGGGCTGAGCAGGCTGGCCATCTCCAGCAGTTCGGCCGTCTGGTCGGCGAGGTCCATCTCTGAGGGATGGCGTGGCGGTCCGGGCGGCAGGAAGCTGTGAGGAATCTTGAAATCGGTCATGGCATGTTCGCCGCGGCGAACCGCGAGGCGTCCTCGAAGAAAAGCTCACGGGAGTTGGTGACCCGCGCCCGGGGAGCCAGCGCGGCAAGCGGCTTGAGCAGGACCAGGCGGCTGGCGGGGTCGCCCCCCACAGCGTCATCGACCACCTCGACCGCCAGGTTGCGATCGGCCGCGGCGAAGGCGGTGGCCAGCACGGTGTCGGCCATCCGGAAGCCGATCAACACCAGCGGCCCGCCCAGGATCTGGGCGGTCTGGCTGAAGGCGGCGTTGGTGAAGGCCGAGGGGCCCTGGCGGATGAACACCGCCTCACTGGGCAGGGGCTCCAGGCCGGGGATCGGTGGGTCGATCGGCGCGCCCGCGATCCGGGCATGGACGTGCAGCACCGGCCAGCGGCGGCGGCGCGCCTGCTCCAGCACCCGGCGGCAGGCGGCGACCGTGGCGGCGGCGTTCTCGGTGGCCAGGCGTCCGCGCTGCAGATCCAGGCAGACCAGGGCCGAAGCGTCGGGGGCGTAGGTCCTCATCGCGACAGCCCGCCGGGATTGTTGGCGGCGCGCGCGGCGGACTTGTCCAGCACCCCGGGCTCGTTCCAGGCGCCCTCGGGGCGCAGCAGCTCGTAGGGATCGGAGTCCAGGTTCAGGGCGTCATGCGGCGGCACGCCCTCCACCACCATCTCCACATAGTCGTGATCGGAGACCACGAAGCCGTCGCGGCGGGGCCGCACATAGGCGTTGAAGTACTGCTCCCAGAACGGGATCAGCCGCACTTGGCCGTAGCCGAGGATCTTCCGGTAGTTCTTCTTCTCGGCCAGCTTCTTGGCGGCCAGGATCAGCATCAGGGTGGCGCGGCCGCGGCGATACTCCTTACGCACCGCCACCCGCTCCACCTTGGCGAAGTCGGCGAACCAGCGGATGCGCAGGGTTCCGATCGGCTCTCCGTCGCGGCGCAGGATCAGGTGGGTGGCGCCGGCGAAGTCGTTGCCGTCGTACTCCTCGTCATAGGGACAAGCCTGTTCGCCCATATAGACCAGGGCGCGCACCGCCATGGCCTGCATCAGGTCGGGCAGGGTGCGGCAGACCACAACCTCCAGCTGGCCCTCATCGACCTCGGCGGGCGCCCTGGCCTCCAGGGGCATGCGGACATTGGCGTTCATCAGGCGACCTTCCGTTGGGGGGTCCAGGTGGGGCAGACCACGAGACCGCCGGGGCCGGGCACGGCGCGCGCGCCCATGCGGCGCAGCAGGGTGCGCTCGCCGCCCGGGGTGGCCGCGCGGCCATAGAGCGGGACGGTGTCGTAGATCTCCCGATGGATCGCCAGGGCGCCGGCCATCACCACGGCCCGGCCGCGCCAGGTGACCCCGGCCATGCCCCAGCCATAGACAGCGATGACCCGTTCGGTGGGCCGGGCGACCATCGGCATGGGGGGCGCGACGCCGTCGAACACACCGGCGGCCAGGGTGGGCGCGGCCGCCGGGTTGAGGGGAATGATGCAGAGGACGCCGGCCAGTTGGCCATCGGAGTCGCGGTAGCTGAAGGCGGAGCAGCCGGTGCGATCCTGGACCGCCTGCAGGGTTTCCGCGGTCGCGACGGCGGGGCCGACGGTGCGGGCCGCGATGTCACGGCCCTGGACGATCTCGTCGGAGGTCGCCAGCATCAGACCCAGCCGCGCAAGGTGCTCTCGCGGGCGGATGGTGGTGTCGGCGGCGCTCGGCATCCTGGTCACCTGACTTGTGCAAACTGGCCTTTTGGTAGAGCGTCAGATCGTCTGGGTGCAGCCGCCAAGTTCGTATGGGGGCGCCACGATACGGGTTGGGTGGGATGGACAATCACGACGGCGGGCGCGCCGACTGGGACGACATCAAGACCTTCGTCGCCGCGGCCCAGGCCGGCAGCTTCGGCGCGGCCGCGCGCCGCCTGCGGACCAGCCAGCCCACGATCACCCGTCGCATCGACGACCTGGAGACCCGGCTGGGCGTGCGGCTGTTCGACCGCGGCCTGCGCGGGGTCAGCCTGACCAGGGCCGGCGAGCGCATCTATGACCGCGCGCTGTCCATGCAGCGGGCCTCGGTGGACATCGAGCGCATGGCCCTGGAGGCCGACCGCCACGACAGCGGCGAGGTGACCATCGCCGCGCCGGAAGGCATCGGGGGCTTCCTGTTGGGGGTCAAGCTCGCGGATTTCATGAAGGAAAACCCGGGCATACGCTTAGCTCTTGACTGCGGATTCTATCCTGAGAACCCGGTGGACGGCCACGTCGATCTGTCCATCCAGCTCACGTCGCCGGGTGGCCAGCCGGATGTGGCGGCCACGGAACTGGCCACCCTGCACTACGCCCTGTTCGCGTCGCAGGACTACATCGATACGTATGGGGCCCCCACGCGCCTGGAGGCCGCCGTCGGCCATCGCTTCATCGCGCACTCCGCCCAGGTCAGCGAGAAGGGTCAATGGCACGCCAAAACCGGCGCCTTCATGGAGCTGGCCGCGCCGTCCCTGGTGGTCAACTCCTCGACCGCCATGCTGCACGCCATCGAGCGCGGCGCCGGCATTGGTCCGGTGCCCACCGCGATCCTGCGCATGGCCTCCAACCTGGTGATGCTGGACATCCCGCCGCTCGCCACCGGGACCCTGTGGCTCTGCCACCATCGCGATGCGCTGAAGTCGCCCCGCGTCGCCCGGGTCGCCGAGTGGCTGGTCTCGATCTTCGACGCCCGCGAGCGGCCCTGGTACCGCAAGGAGTTCATCCACCCCGCTGAGTTCGAAGGCTGGTCCTGGCCAGCAGCCAGCGCGCGCGCCTAACTCACCCAAGAGACACGGGAAATCACCTCGCGGCGCGGCTTTTTGACGCCCTGTATAAAGTCGCCCTTAACCCAAATCCGGTACCGCTTTTCTGAGAAGCGGACAGAGACCGGGGGGTTCGGCGCATGTCAGAGTTCAGATCGCCCGAGTCCGTCGCCGCAGACGCTGCGGCCCGCCCCTTCGAACTCGATCTCAGCCAGGATGTCTGCGACCGGGCCACGCGTCTGGCGCGTACGCTGTTCGGCGCGGTGGAGTCACAGGTCGTGCTGGTCAAGGACGGCCGCGCATGGCGCAGCCGCGATCCACGCGGCGAGTACGCCATCGCCCCCAACGTGCAATGGAGCCTCGACACCGGGGAGTTCCTCTGGATCGAGGACGGTCGCACCGATCCACGGTCCTGCGACATGGATACGGTCACCGGCCCGCCCTATCTGCGCTTCTACGCCGCGGCTGCGATCCGCCTGGCGGACGGCTCCATCCCCGGGGTGCTCTGCGTGACGGGCCAGGAGGTGCGGCCCTACGAGGCCAGCCTGGCCAACCGGCTGATCGACCTGGCCGCCTTCATCGCCGACGAATGGGATCGCGCCCAGGCCACCAAGGCGCGCGAACACGGCCGGCGCGAGCGCGCCGCGATCATGTCGACCTTCGCCGCTGTGGTGCAGGCCATGCCCGCCTCGCTGGTGATCACCGATCGCAATCTGACCGTCCTGGGCTGTAGCCCCCGGTGGGCCGAGGAGGTGGGTCTCTCAGCCCTCGAAGCCACCGGCCGTCCGATGATGGAACTGCGCCCGGCGGTGTTCGAGCGTTGGCGCGGGTTCTACGAGCGGGTGCTGGCGGGCGAAACGATCACCGCCGAGCGGGTGCCCTATCGCTTCGACGACGGCGCCGTCCGCTGGCTGACCGCCGAAATGGTGCCTTGGCGCAACGCCGACGGCGAGGTCGGCGGCATCATCGTCGCCAGCCACAACATCACCAAGATGGTCGAGGCCCTGGAGGCCACGGAACGCTCGGAACAGCGCCTGACCTTGGCTATGGAGATCGCCGACATTCACGTCTGGGAGATGGACTATCAGCGCCGCGAGCTGATCAAGGCGGGCGCCGAGGACACCTTCTTCTCCGAGGAGAAGACCTATGAGGAACTGTACCGGGACATCTACGCGACCATAGACCCGCGCGATCGCCCCGCTGTCGAGGCGGCCTGGAAGCTGCATGTCGAGGAAGGCGCACCTTACCGTCCTGAGTACCGCCTCATCCGCGCCGACGACCGCGAAGTCTGGACCTCAGCCGCCTGCCGTCTGGTGAACGACCGCGAAGGCCGCCCCGTGCGGCTCATCGGCGCGATGCAGAACATCACCGAGCGCAAGGCGGCCGAGCGCGCCCTGATGCAGGCCAAGGAAGACGCCGAGATGGCCAACCGGGCCAAGTCCACCTTCCTGGCCACCATGAGCCACGAGATCCGAACCCCGTTGAATGGGGTGCTGGGCATGGCCCAGGCCATGGCCGCCGACGAACTGAGCACCCTGCAGCGCGACCGCCTGGATGTGGTGCGCCAGTCGGGCGAGACCCTGCTGCATATTCTCAACGACGTGCTGGACCTGTCCAAGATCGAGGCGGGCAAGCTGGAGTTGGAGGAGGCCGAGTTCGACATCAGCGAGCTGGCCCGCGGCGCTCACGCCGCCTTCACCGCCATCGCCAACAAGAAGGGCCTGTCCTTCGACCTGGCCGTCGAGGCCGGGGCCCGCGGCGTCTATGTGGGTGACTCCACTCGCGTGCGGCAGATCCTCTACAATCTGGTCTCCAACGCCCTGAAGTTCACCGAGAGCGGGGAGGTGCGGGTCTGTGTGGCGCGCATCGACGACGGCCTGCGCCTGACCGTGGCCGACACCGGCATAGGCATTCCGCCCGAGCGGCTGGCCAGCCTGTTCCAGAAGTTCGAGCAGGCCGACGCCTCCACCACGCGACGCTACGGCGGCACGGGCCTGGGCCTGGCCATCTGCCGGGAGCTCGCCCAGCTGATGGGCGGCGCGATCCGCGCCGAGAGCAACCCCGGCAAGGGCTCCACCTTCTCCGTCACCTTGCCGCTGATCAAGAGTACGGCCAGCCACGTGCCGCCGGCGCCCGACGCCGGGGTGGTCGAGGCCATCGAGATGGAGGCCGGCGGCCTGCGGGTGCTGGCCGCCGAGGACAACACCGTCAACCAGCTGGTGCTCAAGACCTTGCTGCACCAGATCGGCGTCGACCCGGTGATCGTCGAGAACGGCAAGCTGGCCGTGGAGGCCTGGGCGCGACAGGACTGGGACGTCATTCTGATGGACGTCCAGATGCCGGAGATGGACGGACCCACGGCGACCGGCGTTATCCGGACCCGGGAAGCCGCCGAGGGCCGGGCGCGGACCCCGATCATCGCACTCACCGCCAACGCCATGGCCCACCAGGTGGCGGAGTATACCGAGGCCGGCATGGACGGCTTCGTGGCCAAGCCCATCGAGGTGGGACGCCTGTTCGCGGCCCTGCAGGCGGTGCTGGAGGTTGAGGACGAAGCCGAAGGCTGCGCTTCGGCGGCGGCCTAGGGTCGTGGTCCTTCTCTCCTTGCGGGAGAGCTGGCCGATGGGCCTGTCCGATAAATCTCCAACGTCATCCCGGCCGTAGCGCAGCGGAGAGCCGGGACCCAGGGGCCGCGATCAATCCCCCTGGGTCCCGGGTCTCCCCTACGGGTCGCCCGGGATGAC